>QBUV01000109.1 GCA_013572355.1 Candidatus Methanogaster sp. | reverse complement strand
CATCGAGCGTTACCGCCAGATTCTTACGGTTCTGTTCAGATACGGCTTCGGCGATCTGATAGATGCCCTGCATATAAAGCGTTATGTCGATATCGCTCTCCCTAAAAAGATCCGGAGAGAGCGGGAGCGAATCGGGGAGTTAACATTGCCAGAACGGGTGAGGCTGTCGATGGAAGAACTCGGCCCCACATTTATTAAGATGGGGCAGATTCTATCCACACGCCCTGACCTGATCCCGATGGAGTTTATCACCCAGTTTGAGAAGCTCCAGGATGCTGTACCGCCATTTCCATTTTCCGATGTTAAAAAAACAATCGAATCCGAACTGAAAGCCCCGATTGCCACAATATTTCGGGACTTTGACGAGACTCCGGTTGCAGCAGCGTCTATCGGACAGGTGCATCGCGCCACACTCGCAACTGGAGAGGATGTGGCTGTCAAGGTGCAGCGTCCTGACATCAAAAAGATGATCGAGGTCGATCTGGAGATTATGTTCCATCTGGCAACGCTTCTGGAGCAGAATGTGGATGCGTACCAGATATATAACCCTACAAGGATTGTTACGGAATTTGCAGACACTATTAAGAAGGAGATCGATTATAACAACGAGGCGTTCTATATCGAGCGATTTTCAAGACAGTTTCTGGACGATCCCACGGTTTACGTGCCAAAAGTCTTTTCCGATGCGACAACAGCGCGTGTTCTCACGATGGAGTACATCGATGGTGTCAAAACATCTGACATCGATCGGCTGGAAGCGGAGGGTCTTGACAGGAGTGTGATCGCAGCACGCGGCGCAGACCTGATCTTCGAGCAGGTACTCGTGCATGGCTTCTTCCATGCCGATCCACACCCTGGAAATATCTTGATCCTACCTGATAACGTGATCTGCTATCTGGATTTCGGGATGATGGGGCGCATCGACAGGCAGACCAGAGATGAGATCGTGGATCTCGTCGTTGCAGTCGTGCGCCAGAACGAGGTAAAAGCGACCGATGCGCTGCTGCGGCTTACCACGCAGGATGTGCCGGTAGATCGCCGAAAGATGGAGCTGGATGTTTCTGACATGACGATGCAGTACATTGGAAAACCATTAAAAGAGATCAATGCAGGGCGGCTCTTGCGCCAGTTTATGGATCTTGTCTCGCATCACCGTTTGCAGATTCCGCCAAACCTCTTCATGATGGTTAAGGCGATCACAACGGTCGAGGGACTTGGAACGGTGCTTGACCCTGATTTTGACTTTATGAGTTCAGCAAACCCGTTCATCAAACGCATCCGGATGGAGCGGATGCATCCAAAACGCGTGGCAGCTGATATGTTAAACTCAGGTGCCGAGATCATCCACCTCTTAAAAGAGATTCCAGGGGCTTTTCGTGACATCCTGAAGCAGGCAAAGAGTGGGGGTACCACGATCAAGTTTGAGCACCGGGGACTTGAGCCGATGCAGAAAACTCTTGATCAGGTCAGCAATCGCATCAGTTTCGCTATCGTTCTGGCATCGCTTGTCATGGGTTCCTCGCTCATCGTGCTTGCAGGAATCCCGCCATTATGGCACGACATCCCGGTAATCGGCATCATCGGGTTTCTCGGTGCCGGAGCGATGGGGTTCTGGCTTCTCTACTCGATTCTCAGGCACGGGCAGATGTAGCACCACCATCTCAACGTTTAAAGTATCTGGCACCAAGAATCTAATCATGGAACCTGAGATCTCGGTCATAGTCCCGGTCTTAAACGAGACTAACTGCCTCGAGGCGACGCTTGAATCGATCGCAAACCAGAACACAAACATACCGTATGAACTGATCGTGTCAGATAGTGGCAGTATAGATGGAAGTCTCGATATCGCAAAGAGGTACGCTGACAGCGTTATCTACTGCGAAGAGCGCGGGATTGGGGCAGGCAGACACTTTGGAGCTATGAATGCAAGCAAGAGCAGCAGATATTTCATATTCATCGATGCAGATACCGTGATACCCGGATATTACCTTGCTTATGTCTACGAAACATTCAAGACCGATCCCGATCTTGTCGCATTCTCAACCGGATTTGAGTTCTCAGAACAATCAGAGCAGATAAAACTTGCAGAGACCCTCGCCAACAAGTATTTTCTGATGCGCGATAAATTGCTCTCTGTCACCCTTCCGGGTTTTAACACCTGTGTGCGGCGGGATGCATACTGGAAGTGCGGTGGATACAGAAATGTTCTGCTCGAGGATGTAGACTTTAGCAGACGGGTAAACAAGATCGGAGATGTGAAGTTATTTCCTCACACAAAAGTTACGAACTCATCCAGACGTCTGGAATCGATGGGACTTCTCGGAACGGTCTATTATTACACACAACTGGATCTTGGCAGGAAACTGGACTCGACATTGATAGACCGACTTACAAAGATACTCAGAGTCGCAGATATGCGGGAATACGTTGGCATACGCAAGTAATATGGCACTGACGGCACAGAATGGAGGCTTTTATCTTGATGGTGAACGAACGCTTCTTGTGAGCGGTAGTGTCCATTACTGGCGGCTCGAACGCATGAGATGGGGGGAGATCCTCGATCGAGTCCGTGAGATGGGTTTTTCAGCCATCTGCACCTACATACCATGGGGTGTTCATGAAATATCCCCGGGAGAGTTTGATTTTGGCGAGATCAACCCTGATTATGACTTGGACGCATTCTTAACACTCTGTGAGGATAAGGATCTGCGTGTGCTGCTGCGTCCGGGTCCGCATGTCAACTCCGAGATCACATATTTCGGGTTTCCAAAACGGGTTCTGGAGGATCCCATGGTTCAATCGGTCACTGCCGACGGCACATCAGTGGTATTCCCATCGCCTCCAAGAATGTTTCCCGTACCGAGTTATGCATCGGAAAAATTTTACCGGGAAGTTGGTATATATTTTGATCGTGTCTGCCCGATCATAAGAGATCATCTCCATCCACACGGCTGCGTAATCGCGGTTCAGGCAGACAACGAGATGTCCTTCTTCCTGCGCATCCAGCCGTATGATCACGACTACTCAGAAGGTGCGATTCTTCTGTATCTCGGGTTCTTAAACGAAAAATACCATGACATTGAGCGGTTAAACAGCGTGTATGGGGAGGATTATGATTCGTTTGATGAAGTGCCACCACCCCGCAATTTCAATGCAAGGAATCAAAGCGATCTTCCATATTACCTGGACTGGATCGAGTACAAGGAATATTATCTACAGCACGGGCTTACCTGTATCAGTGATATGTTAAAGGAGCGCGGCGTTGCCACGTTCATGTATCATAATCTGCCAGGGGTGTGCATAAAACCGCCATACAACCAGATTAAGATGGAAGAGATCGTTGATGCGGTCGGTTTTGACCTCTACTACTACAAAGAGGAGTATCACAAGGTAAAACGGTGTGTCCAGTATCTCGGTGGCACGAGTCGCGTGTCGTTTATACCAGAGTTTGCATCAGGATTCGTCGCACTCCCGATCCCGGTCAAACCGATCATGCTCGACGATGCCGAATTCACAACTTACGCCGCGCTCATGCACGGATTTTCAGGAATCAATTTTTACATGCTGGTCGAGCGTGAACGATGGGTTGGAAGCCCGATCGATCGATTCGGAGGAGTCAGAAAGGAGCGATTTCGGTTCTACCAGAGGTTTAACCGGATCATCAAACGGATAAATTATCAGAAACTGAGGATAAAATGCGAAGGAATCCTGTTAATAAACCGTGATTGTGCCCGTCTCGAACTTGCATCATCGCTTCTCACGCCGATCCCGATTCTTGGCGGCATCACGCCTGAATACTATGTCAGCGAGGACTATCTCGGATTTAATGACATAATCCAGCTCGAATATGGGCGGCAGTGGGATGCGCTGTACTATGGATTCGGTGCTGCGAAGTACGCTGTCACCATCGGCGATACCGAACTTCCACTGGAGCGACTTTCCGAGTACAGGGTGGTGGCAGTGCCTACATTTGATTTCATGAGCAGAGACGTTCAGGATAAATTAATCAACTATGTAAAAGATGGTGGATGCCTTGTTATGGGACCAAGAGTCCCTGAATTCGACGAACATATCAAAGAATTTGGAATTATCAGAGAATACCTGCCAAAGCCTGACGGACGAATGGATGAGGTGATGGTGGAAGGTATCAAACTGAAAGATGCAGACATATTCGATACCGGCGCAACCGATGGTATAACCGATGGTACAACTGATGGTGCAACCGGTGACACAGCCGATGCCGTTTCTGTCCTGACCGCTGACCCGGGAACAATCATCTACCAGCAGAAGATCGAGAGCGGTAGCATCATCCACTTCGGATTCCTCTTTCCAAGGATTACAGAAGATGTCCCGGCAGGGTTGATCAGCATAATCGATCGGATCGCAACCGCTGGAGGTATGCAGCGCGTGATTCCATGTACTGATCCACAGATCGATGCAGCAGTGCAGATAGCAGACGGAGCAGACGGCAGAGATATTCTATTCGTTGCAAACACCGGAATAGGCGAGAAAGATGTTGATATCGGCGGGATATATCTTGATCCGGATAGCGAAGAGATGGTTGGTCCGATGATCAGGATTCCTGCGTACACGGTCCGGATTCTTGAGGTCGCGTCTCATGATCGGTGAGAATATCAGAATCCTGGACTGGGGTGTTGAGCAGTGGAACAACCTCTACCATGCCCTATTTCACAGGGGCAAGCCAGTGACTGCGATTATCATCATCCACGATTCCGGCGTGCCACTGAAGATCGTGCAGACCGGACAGGGGTCAAGACCTGAACTCAAGGACCGATTTGCGGACGATCGGCGACTGAAAGACGTTATCAAAGCGATGCACCACGAAGAAGGTGTGGATAGGGTCTATGCCATATCCTATCCTGCGATACGGCGTATATTCACCAGATTTGAGAGTACCGTTGACTTTGACGCCAATTATATCAAGCAGTTGTTCTCGCTAAAAGACGCCATATCCTCTGAGATCGGGACCGGGATCTGCCAGTACCCAGCCGGTTCAAACTGGCTTTCTAATCTCGAGTATAAAACGGTTAAGAAGATCATGACTTTTGCACCCGATGACGCACTTGTCATGCTCACAATCTTCAGCGGGAATGATATCTGGACGAACTGGATCATCGGAATCGAGGGCGGCACGATCAACCTGATAACAACACTCGATGCGATAAAGCCAGGAGCCAGATCGGTCGTGGATTGGCGGCGTGAGTATCATCAGATCGCTGGTAGCGTGAAGAGACATTTCGGGGTTAAGCCGCTTGCGTTCTTCATGGATCACGAGACCTTTCGGGAGCTGATCGAGAGTAGAGAGAAACCGCGGTTTTTTAGAGATGCACTATCTAGACGGAAGATTATGTCAAAGGCACTGCCGATCAAGTACAGGATTCTTTTGTTTTTGCAAAGGGTGTTTGGGTGGTTATCTGGTAACAGGCGGATGTAGACGGCGTTCTGCACGAGAACCTCACGTAATCTCCCGCACGAGAAGCGTCCGCAGTAAAAATACCGCGGGGATGATCTCAAGCCGCCCGATCCACATATTAAATATCAGCACGATCTTACCTGCGGCAGGGAGACTTGCTGTAGTGATGCCGGTTGAGAGCCCGGCATTGCTCTGTGCGGATGCCACCTCAAGGATCACATCATCGAGATTGAAACCTGCCGGTACCACGCGCAGGAGCACAACCACACCCACCAGTAGAAACACAATCCATAGATTCAGGAGCAGCGAAACCTCCTCGAGTTCTGCGTTCTTGTGATCCTCCGTGAGAGTTCTCTTTCCAATACGAAATGGAATAACTGCCTCCTTCGGAAGTGCGATTTTTTTGAGCCACCATCCGACCCCTTTGACCATCATGATCACTCTCATCGTCTTTATGCCGCCGGAAGTTGAGCCGGCAGTACCCCCTGCAATCATAGCGATGATCAGTATGATATGCGCGGTCGGAGTCCACCGGTGTATATCAGCAGTCTTAAACCCCGTGCAGGTGATCGCCGACACGAACTGAAAGATCGAGTCAACCAGACAGACCATGAGATTTTCATTCTTCATGCTCACCATGTTCTCGAGAAGAAGCGCAATCGAGCCGATCAGAACCATTACAAGTATCGCCCTGCACTGTATGTCCCCGAGATACGAAGACATTCTTCGCGTGATGACCTTGTAGTGGACCAGGAATGGTATCGCACCGATCAGCATGATTGGGATGAGTGCGATCTCGATTGCCATGCTATGGTACTCGCCGATGCTCCCATCAGTGACCGTGAAACCACCAGTACCGATGCCGGTCATCGCACAGTTTATGGCGTCCCAGATCGGCATGCCAACCACCCACAAAAGCCCGATAGCGATCACTGTCAGTGCAAGATATATCCGCCAGATGATGCGGATGGTATCTATGATCCGGGGGGTGGTTTTCTCGTCCCTGCCTTCGGCATGATAGAGCGCATACATGCAGGTCCCGGGTCTTGTGATAATCGATATCATGAGCACGATCACGCCAACGCCGCCAAGCCACTGCATAAAACTTCTCAGGAACTGCAGGGTGTGTGTGAGTTCTGAAGGGTGCGCGATCATGGTGAGACCGGTTCCTGTCCAGCCCGACATACTCTCGAAGTATGCATCCACAAAGGGCATGCGAGCAAGGATCACAAAAGGAATTGCATAGAAGAGCGGTACAATAAGCCAGCCCAGTGCTGCGATGACCATAGTGTGTCTCGTCTCGAGCACGTCATCTGTTTTGAAGAGATATTTGAGGCAGAATCCAAGGAGAACCGACGCAGATGCCGGGATCAGCAAGCCCGGTATCATGGAGTACTCCCGGAAGATGAGCGGAACTACGATCACGGATAACAGAACACCTCCGAGAACGACTAAGAGGTCTCCGATGTTGTGGCACAGGATTGCAAAGTCTCTGGATGGCAATATACACACTCCAAGATTGGTCTGTTACTTATGTCTACTCAAAACCCCTTAAGCAGTCCTGCTCATAACAATCAGTACCGAAGACCGGAGTAATCAGATGAGGTCAAAGGTCTCGACGTGGTCTATCCCGAACAACAGATACACGAGCGTTCGGGGATGCAGATCTTGACCAGAGAGGATCCGGTACGCAACTGGGCGATACAGTTTTCAGGTGGCGATCCAACTGTGAGGGATGATCTGCCGGCTATCATCGGGATGGCGCGTGATCTCGAGCGAGTGGAGCGCTGCGGAATCCATTATGCAACCCCGGACGGACGTGTGATTCCGTTCTGTAGTTACAACTCGCTGCACCGGGAAGACGTCGAACGGAGGTTCTCGGTGCCGCTTGAGGGTGGGAACGAGCGCATGTTGAGCAGTGATTTGCTGATTTTACGCAATGGATATCTTGAGTTGGCTTATACTACTTTTGTCAGTATTATGAAAACAACATTATAGTCAGCGAGATCGGAACATATTTAAACCATTGCAGCAGATAAGATATCATGAAGACCGCTGTCGAATCCCTGCGTGATCTTGGGCTCACCGAGTATGAGGCAAAGGTGTACACCGCACTTGTGAAGATCAGAAGCGGGACCGCATCGGACATTCATCTGGTCTCTGGGATTCCGCGTTCTGCGGTCTACGGTGCGCTCCACAGGCTCGAAGAGCGGGGGACAATCGAGGTTCAGTCTTCCAAACCGATGAGATATAGGGCAGTTCCTCCGGAGATTGCCCTTGGAAAACTGAAAGATAATTTTATAGCTGAAAGCGAAGATGCGCTTGTTGCGCTTGAAGAAATCTATCAAGCACCGAAGATGGAAGCACAAGAAGAGGCAATATGGACGATAAGCGGAGTTAAAAACGTAAGCGACAAAATTATCGAGATGATCAGGGACGCACAGACGGATATCATCTTTGCTGCGTCTTATCCATCGTTTCACGAGATTGCAAAGACCTACCCGATTTTTGAGAATGTAAAAGGTGAAATAATCACTAAGATTGAAGAGGGTGTCACAGTTCGGGTAACTGGCTCGCGGAGCGAAGAACTCGAAGAGATTACAAAGGATATCCCAGGGGCACAAATTAGAGAATTTCCTGCCGATAAATCAACCGCAAGCGGCGGAATACTGATCGTTGATGGGAAGGAAGTATTGATTGCGATCATGAGCGAAAACGCGGATACCGGCATGTACGATCTCATGGCAATCTATACGAGTGGAGATGGGGCTGCATCGATATTCAAACACTTCGTCGAGACTGAGTGGGATGCATCAGTGTCGGTATAAAGGTGGGCGAAAAGATAGGGGGCGATTGAGATCTCGGTTAAGGATATGTTTGAGCAGATCGGGATTTTCATCGAGAAGAACACAATCCTGATACTCGCTGTTGCGGCAATTCTCATCCTCCTGTCATTCGCCGGCGCACAGAGGATCGAGATGGCATCAGGCATCGAAACGTTCGTGGAAAAGGAATCCTGCCTTTATCAGGACTTTGACCTGTTGTACCGGCAGTACTTCGGAACGTTAGCGATCGTGGTCATGGTTGAGAATGGGGATGTGACCACGCCTGAGGTCTTACACGCCATCGATCGTTTGGATACTGGCATTTCCGGAACAAAAAATGTTGTGGAGGTTGTTAATCTTGCAACTATGGTGCGTCAGGCAAATCTCAGAGGATCAGGGCGTGACAGGATTCCTGATAATCAGAGAGCGGTCAGATCGCTCATCGATTCGATACCAGAACATCAGCGCGAGATCGTACTGCCTGATACACGGCATACTGCTGTATATGTCACCATGCCGGCACGTCTCACCGATCCGGAGATGATCGATGTCCTTGCCGATGTTGAGGACATGGTGGAACTGGCATCGTTTCCACCGGGATACAATGTCATCGTCACCGGACAACCCGCGTTCTATGTATCTATGCAGGAGGAGATGAAATCGAGTATGGGGTCGCTCCTTATAATCGCATCGCTACTTATGGCGGTGGTGCTATTCATAGCGTTCAAACATGCACGGTGGCGGTTGCTTCCGCTTCCGATAGTCATCATCGGAATCGTCTGGACGTTTGGCGCGATGGGATTTCTTGGTATACCACTTACGATAGTCTCGCTGTCTGCTTTTCCGATTCTGATCGGACTTGGCATCGATTATGCGATCCAGTTCCATAACCGCATCGAAGAGGAATTCGCAAGAAGTAAGGATGCGAAGAAAGCGGTCTTGGAAACGGTACGGCACACCGCGCCTGCTGTTATGATCGCTGTAATCATCACCGGACTTGGATTTGTGAGCCTCTTCACCTCAACGGTGCCGATGATCCAGGATTTCGGACTGCTCTGTCTGATCGGAATTGTCTGCTGCTTTTTTTCTGCGCTGTTCATCGAAATTACAGTGATCTACTCGCTGCACCGGAACAAAAACAACAGGCAGAACCGCAAACAGAAGAATGCACGGACGACCAATAAAAATGTGAATGGTGCAGCCGAGCGACTATTCGGCAGTATTGCGGTCTGGTCTGCGAAAAATCCCCTGCTCGTGCTCGGTGTTGCAGGATCGCTCTGTTTTGCAGGGCTGTATGCGGATACGATGATCGGGATCGAGACCGATGTGATGAAGTTCATGCCCCCTGAGATGCCCGCGCTTATCGACATCGACCACATGGTCGAGGTTCTTGGTGGCGCCGATCAGTTAAATCTGATCATAAAGGCGGATGACGTGACCGATCCGTCTGTGCTTGAATGGATGGATCGGTTTTCAGAACATGAGGTTGAATCGCAGCCGTATATCTTCAGCGCAGATAGCATCGCAGGTCCGATGAAGATGGTGAACCAAGGAGTTCTTCCGGATGATGCTCCAGGCGTGGATGCGATCATGGAATCAATTCCGGAGAGTACCAGAGATCGGTATATCTACGGGCGTACCACTGCGCTTATCAATCTCGGCATCGGGGATGCGATATCCGGGCTTGGGCTTCCCCGAATCGATCGACTGATCAGACTGGTTAAGGATGATGTGCGATGGATGCAGCCCCCGCCCGGCGTCACCGTCACGATCACAGGAGACCCGGTTGCGATGACCACGGTGCTTACAGCGCTCACGACGGGGAGGAGGATGATGACGTTTATAGGTCTTGTCCTGATCCTCGGCGGACTCTTCCTGTTGTATCGTGACTGGCTGAAAGCTGTGATCCCTGTGCTCACTATGATCCTTGTCATCGGCTGGTCTTCCGGGGTGATGTATGCCCTCGGCATAGACTACACTCCAATGACCGCAACGCTCGGAGCGCTGATTCTTGGCATCGGATCTGAGTACGCTGTCATGATGATGGAGCGGTATTTCGAGGAGCGGGGCAAAGGTCTCGTACCGATTGAGGCTATCCGGATATCCACTGGTAAGATCGGAACTGCGATCACAGCATCCGGACTCACAACGCTCGCCGGCTTTTCCGCACTGCTTGCATCCCCATTCCCGCTGAACAGAAACTTCGGTATCATCACCGTGATTGCTGTACTGCTTGCGCTGATCGCAAGTTTCTTTGTATTTCCGGTGCTGGTGGTGTGGTTGGATCGGATGCGGGAGGGGCGGAGGGCGCGAAAGGTTGCGAAGATGCGGGAATCTAATCGAACGAAACAGCCAAACCGAACAGGAAACGGAATTACAGGATGAAACAAATCAAACTGATACATCCACCAGAAGGACAAACCATGAACAGGGATAGAACAATACTACTAGCAATATTAGCACTATTAGCAATTGCAGCAGCGATACCTGCTGCAACTGCTGCTGGAATACCAGACGACCTCTCGCCGGGTTTCACGTTCTCGGAGAACTTCTACGACGTCTACGGCAAGCCAAATCTGACAGCGGCAATCGTCGGCGATGCTGAGTTCGATCGCGGCGATGAGGTGACGCTTACAATCGATCTGATCAACCGTGGAGTTGTTCTCGGATTCGAGTCCGACCGCATGCCTGACGGCGATAATGAGGAAGACCTTGCAGATATGGAACTTGGATATGAACTCCAGCAGGTGAATGCAATCGGGATCACTGCAATGCTCATAGCGCCAGAGGAGAGCCCGATCGAGGTGAAATCGGGACCGCAGCAGGCAGGATCGATCAATGGAGATAAGGGAGAGCGTAAGACTGCCCGATTCAACATCGAGATCGATGAGAATGCTCCTGCCGGCACCTACCCGCTGGTACTTGCCACGAGCTACCTGTACCAGAAGAACGCGCAGGTAAGCGGAAACGTCTCTGATAGTAGAACTGACGTGAACCTCTGGTACGACACACTCGACCAGACACAGGTACTCTATATAACCGTCAAGAAACTGGCAGATTTCGAGGTTACCAACGTATCATCTGATCTCCGTGCAGGCGAGGATGGCAGGGTGCTTTCCATAACTTACCAGAATACCGGTGAGGAGGCCGCAACCGATGCAGTAGCACGGATCAGCGTGACCGATCCGTTCAGCAGCACCGATGATCAAGCATATCTCGGAACGCTTGCCCCGGGCGAGAGCGTAACCGGAATATTCGTACTCGATACGGATTCCAGCGCCGCAATAAAGCAGTATGGCATCGATACCGAGATCAGGTTTAAAGATGCTACAGGGGAGTCGAAAATATCAGAGTCTATGACTGCAACAGTCACGATTGCACCGCTGATACCGACATCCGAGAAGGTAAAACCCTACATTCTTCCGGTTGTGTTGCTCATACTTCTCGTGCTCGTGGCAACCGGAGTGCGGTACTATCTCACGAACTTTGCCGGGAACCGGAACGTCCCGAGAACGGATGAACAGGACGATTGAGCAGGTGATCTCTGGTGCGAACGAAGATTGTTGCCATAACTGCCATCGTCGCAACCGCTCTATTGCTCGCGGTTCCGGTTGCGGTCGGAAGCGAGTACATCCCTGAGAGCTACACGCGATCCACGAATTACTATGATGTCACAGGCGAGCCATACCTGCTTGCGACGCTTGTCGGGGATTGCGAGTTTTATCGCGGCGAGGATGCGGTACTCGAAATAACGCTCCAGAATTACGGGGCGATCTACAGAATAAAGGGTGATAAATATCTCAATTCCAGTGAGGAGAACTATGACGACGAGACTCTACTTGCTGCGATCGAACTGGGGATAGAGATCGAAAAATCGTGCGCAGACCATGTTGATGTCGTGCTCTTTGCAGACGGTGCGCCGGTCGATGTCACGGTCGATGTGCAGGAGATCGAGTCCATCGAAGCTGGAAAAACTGGAACGGTACGGTTTCCGATCCATATCGAGGATGATGCACCAGCCGGCACGTACCCCCTACATATAGAGACCTGTTACGACCACATCCGGAATGTGCAGGTGAGCGGCACCCCTGACAATCCGGATATCAATTACTGGAATACGACCGGGGTGGAGAACCAGACCATAGTGATCGTGGTTAAGAAAGAGTCTGACTTCGAGGTCACCGACGTTGCATCCGATCTACAGGTCGGAGGGACCGGATTTTTAAACGTCACCTACCAGAATACCGGTGAAGAGACCGCAACAGATGCGATCGCTCGAGTAAGCGACATGCTGCCATTTACAGCGGTTACGAATTCGGAGCGTCTCGGCACGATTGTGCCTGGCGAGTCTGTGACCGCACACTTCCGCGTCAGCACCGACCGGAGCGCGGTTCCAAAGATGTACAGCATAAGCACAGGGATCAGGTTCAAGGACGAGGAGGGGGATATCCGGATCTCGGATCCAATGCAGATCGGGGTTGCTGTGGCTCCGAAGGTGCCGTTTTCAGAGAAGCTTCTGGCGAATAAGTTGTGGATCGTGGCGGCTGCGATAGCGCTTCTGGTATTTGGGGGATGGTGGGCGCTTAAGCGGCGAGGACTGTAGGGGGCGCAGGCACACGCCGTTATTATTTCTTGAAATACCTGCTTAAAAACGCAAGATCGACCGCGTCAACGATCTCCCTCCCCTCAAGCACAGCATACCCCTCGCAAGCTTCCTTGCGCAACTGTTTCCCAAGCGCGCAGGAATAAAGTTCAGACTCGAGCAGGTCTTTTGCTGATCGGTACGTCCGGCAGAGATCGACAACATACCGCCCGTCCTCGATATACACATTAGAAAACGTATCTTCGTCCGCAAGCTTCATCTTGAACCGTTCTGCATGTTTCCGCATATACGCGGGCGGACCAGCGTGTTTCCGGAGCGGCGGGAGCTTTCCGGACATAAGTTCGATTAACAGCACCACGGTATCTGTGATCTTGCTCGCAGGCAGGACGGTTGCAGCACTCCCGAGCACCGCGAATTCGTGCTCTGATAGCAGGGCGAGTACCGACTCTTGCATCTTGTACAACTGCGGGTATACGATGTCCTCGACCATATCAGGGATCTCGAAGACGATTGCAAGCAGATCAGTCCCCCTCGCCTCCATTGCTGCCACCATCTCAGGTTTATCGATGCGGGGGGCAGGTTCTGCAAAGAAGTACTCGATCGACGGCTCTGCCAGAAACCCGCGTGCCGCATCAACAAAGACATAGAACTGGTCGAGCGAGAGCGCGGCTGCGACGTTGCGGTTCGAGTCGGTCGGATCGATCATGCAGAGCGGCTCCCAGACCCCGCCGTGACCGACCCCGGCATCCGGGGAACGCTGGGATGCGCCACCTCCGGGCTCGATCAGCAGACCGTCCCTCCAGTCGCAGGCAGCATCGAGCACCCCCTGAAACGAGCCGTAATGGAGGATTAATAACTCGCAGAGGAAGCCCGAGAATCCACATACCCGAAGTTCGGACCCGTAAACGTTAGCACACTTCATAAATTGCTTGAGCAGCAACACACCGTCCTCCAATCCACTAATCTTGGACAAGATGTATTTGTTGTGAAAAGGAGTCCTATCCACCGCTGATTTAAGTTCACTCGCGCTGGATAACCGATAACACGGCACAAGATCGACCCGACACCCCTCAAACCGACCATGAACGTAAGGATGCTCCGCATACCGTATTTCATAACTTTCTGAACGCTCTGCTACTGATCTTGCGATACGTAGACCCTCATCCTCCAGTTCCTCCCTATTTAACGTGGTCGGGAACATTATGAAGAGGTCCAGATCGTGTTCTCCGGAAATCCATGTATTTCGTGCCGCAGACCCGACCAATTCGCAAGCCACTCCCTCTTCCTCGACATATCCCGCGATCCTGCGTGCGAGTTTCGCAAGTTCATCACGCTCCACCGGAGTCGGTTTGATCCTGTCAATGACTGTAGCGAGGATTGTCCGGATTTCACTTTGCATGATTTTGCGCCATTCCCGTACGTTGTTATGGGTCTGGTTGGTGTTTATGATTCTTTAATGCTTCACCACGACAAAACGGGGGTGCCTCTTGCATTGGTTGGATTTATTGTAACTCCGGTCAACACTCATCCTGTAACATGAAAAACACTGCAGGGATGCACCACAGGATCGCAATCGTCTCCATGATTATGATCGCTCTTGGAGAACTGCTCCTATTCACAGGAAATGTCACTCTTGGGGTGGCGGTTCACATCCTCAATCTGCAGATGATCATCGTCTCGATGTTCATAAGGGCTGAGGAAACCTCCCGGACTGTGCCGGACAAGCAGATTCTCCAATCGCTGCTGCTGCTGTTGCTACTCAGGATCATCAATGTCTCGATGCCGTTCTTCTTCACGATGACGCTGTACTGGTATCCGCTGGTCTACAGCCCGATGTTCATATCGATTTACCTGATTCTCAGGTACCAGAATGCTTCGTTTGGCGATATCGGGGTGAGTACGAGGAATTTGCGCCATTACATCCCTCTCGCACTGATTATTGGTGCAATACTGGCATGGGTTGAGTACCGGATCATCCATCCGGAACCTCTGGTAACGAATCTCGGAATCACAAACATGGTGACGCTTGTGATCATCATGTTCGTATTCGTGGGGCTGGTTGAGGAACTGATCTTCAGGTCGATACTCCAGACGAAACTTCAACAGTCAATGGGACTATGGGAAGGGCTTCTTGTGGCAAGCGTCTTATTCGGAATCATGCATTCCGGATATGGGTCGGTGTCTGAACTGATGTTCGCAACTGCCGCAGGGCTTCTCTTAGGATATATATACCAGAAAACGGGAAGTCTGCCGTTTGTAACAGTGATACACGGCACAACCAATGTTCTTCTCTTCGGAGTGCTGCCTCACATACTATAATACTATGGTGCTTATAGTTATAGTATCAGCAGTACCTTAAACGTAACAATCGCCGCGAAAACCACGAGCAGCGGGGTATTACAGATATCAAGTGTGTTCGATGCCCATCTGTTCCACCACTCCGATTCGACAAGGACTTCAGCCATGGATAGCGATATGATCAGGGAGATCGTTGCAAGCATCCCACCTATCACTACATGCTCGACTGGAAATGTGTTATGCACGTTTGCGATGGCGGTTACTGTTAACATGGTCGTTTTCGTGTGATTTTAGCTATACTCGTTCTTCAAGCTCTTAAAACTGGCGATGCAGGCGAGCATCACCGCAGCCAAAATCATCCGCAATCCTTGTGTATTAATACCGAATCCAATTGACCGAACTGCTACCTAAACCTTGCGGCAATTCGCTTCAATTGTTCGGAAAATATCAGGCAGATCGGCACCAGAAGGAGACCAAGTATCGCAATAATTCCAAAGATCCCGCGCTCTTCGATGAGCCGTTCCGAAACGGTCACCTCCTCTGCCTCGCTTTCATACATCGCAGCAAAGAGTTCGTCCTCAAGAAACCCTTTCATCACTGCAAAGGTCGCCTCCGGATTGTCCCTCACTGGCGCAGAGAGCCGTATCATCGTCACGCCTTCATCGCTGAACCGCTTGAACATGAACCAGTAGAGCACGACCTGCCGCTCGTTCGGATTCTTCTTGTTCTCTATGTCCAGCCGGTTCGCACGCATCTCGCCAAATGTCAGGTGCGTCCGGTTCCCGGTCACATGGAACGTCTCGACGCGCTCATCCACGATGTTCCAGCTGCCGCCGTAGCAGATCTTCGGGTCATGAAAACTCTCACCCTTCTTGCTGTTGATGATATCCATCCATATCAGGTCCCCGTGCGAAGAATACGACCTGCTTAAGATAATGCTCGCATTCAGCATCTCATAGACGCTCGCAGAATACCTGAAGTCGTATCCCCTCCAGTCACCAAGCTCGGTTGGGAAATTCTTGATCTCCTCTATGTTGTTGTAGTTATACGCGGTCTTGAGGAGCAACCTGTCCTTGGTCTCGTGCCAATACGATGTCCCAACAACCGTGTAGTCTGCGATGCCGGATGGTGCGAGGAGATAGATCAGAACGCCTGCAAGCAGGATGATGCCAAAGAGCGTCAGAATATTCTTTTGAATCTCAGCGATCCGAAACACCTCCCTACGATCAGTAGGCCTATCAGTGATATGCTGAAGAGCAGCAGACTCGAAAAATCATGGAAGAATCTCATCGCAACATCGCTACCATAAGCGTTTGCTACGAGCAGTATGGTGGTTATCCGCAGCACGTTTGCAGCGATTGCGATCGGGAGTGCTGACAGGAACACCGCCGCCTTCATAAAGATGGAACCCTCCAGCAGGTACGCATAGAGCGCGGCAAGCGTCAGAAGAGATATGATCGACCGGAGCCCGCTGCAGGGCGCTCCCACATCAAACGCACACTCGGTCAGACGGATCTCTGCGCCTGTGACGGTTGCAGGTATGCCAAGAGCGCTCACGAGCGTTGCTGCAAGTCCTGCCGAGGGCGCCTGCAGGGCTGCGCCGATTACAGGAGCGAATGGTATCGGCGCCATGAAGATTAGGAAAGAGACCGGGAAGAGCAGGGATTTCATGACCTCGGTGCCGTAGATGAAGAGAATTATTCCTGCAAGAACGATCACGATTGAGATCGCGGATGCGAACCGGATCGTGCGGAAGAGCCCGACGCCGTGGATCAGAAGACCTGCTACGATGACTGGTATTCCGAGACCGGATGGCTCTTTCGGGAGTTCTGATAACAGAGCGCGTCTGCTCCATATCAGGTAGCCCGAGATGAGCGGCACAAGAACGCCGTGTGAGTAGTACGGGTCGCTCCACCATGCAGTAAACAGCCAGATCAGGGTGTTTGAGTAGATGACTATCATCAAGCCGATCGTTGCGGCGAGAATTGCCGGTGTTTTATATCTGGCACCTTCCATGATCTCGATCTGGTGAGTTCGGTGTAAATAAATGCTTGCATCGCTTGACGCGATTCTTAAAACATAAAATTGCGGAGGCGGGTGTTGCTAAGATCTCCCACACCTTGAAGGTTTTTTGATATGCTTCGAAGGATCAGATCCAACAGTCAGCAGGCAAGTGCAACAATCATATTTATACACCCGAGATCACATAATAAGTCACGATGATCGATACCGAGTTCTTCAATCAACTGAATCGATTCTCGCTTATGGTGCGCAAGCGTGTATCGAGCGTGTACGCGGGCAGCAGGCGGGCTGTGTTGCAGGGGAAGGGAATCGAGATCGTAGGGTATCGCGAGTACATGCCCGGTGACGATATCAGGACTATCGACTGGCGGGTGTATGGGCGGACCGAGAAACTCTACATCCGCAAATTCGAGGAAGAGAAGAACGTAACCACCCACATACTCCTCGATTCGAGCAAGAGCATGGATTATTCGAGCAACGGGATGACGAAATTCGATTATGCAGCGATGCTTGCGTGCGGATTCGGTTATCTGGTGACGAGAGAGAACGAGAAGTTCGCAATATCGACGTTTGGAGAGAATATCGATATCACTCCTCCGAAACGAGGGCGCGGGTACCTGCTTCACACGATCGACAGACTGAACCGGATGTCTTTGGAAGGAGAAACGAAATTCGACCACTGCACCCAGCAGTACGGGAAGATGATCCGGTCAAAATCGCTTGTCATCGTCATATCAGACTTCTTAACCGATCTCGACTCGATACGTGCCGGATTATACCGGCTTGCACCGAATGATCTGATCGTGATCTCGATCTTCGATCCTGCCGAACACGATCTTACCATCGCAGGAGACGTGAAATTGCATGATATGGAGACTAATACGGTCAGAAAGACCTACATCAGCCCGAAGATGAAAGAAGAGTACAGAAAGCTGCTTGACGATCATTTCGAAGGAGTGAGATCTACCTGTATGCACATCGGGGCAGATTACTTATCTTTCGGTACGAACGTTCCGATATTTGATGCGTTCTTTGAGGCAGTAAGGGCGAGATAGGACAGATAAGAGATATGGGGGGATTGGGATGGCGTTTGCAAATCCACTGGCACTTCTTGGTTTTTTGAGTCTCATACCGATTGTTATCCTGTACCTGATCAAACCAAAGCCCCGCGACATAAAGATCCCGTCGCTGATGTTCATCCTGGATGCGGAGCGGAAAGAGCATCGATACGAGACGATGCTTAAGAAGATCATCAGGGATCCATTGATGCTCATGCAACTGCTCTTCCTGATCCTGCTGACGCTTGCGATGGCGGCTCCGTTCTACACCGCAAACGAGACTGTGCGCGCTGACCACACCGTAATCATCATCGACGCATCCGCATCGATGCAGGCAGAGGACCCGAGCAGGTTCGATCGTGCAAAGGACGCCGCAGAGAAGTTCGTCAGCGGAAGGACAAGTATCATCCTGGCAAAGAATATCCCGGTCGTTGTGCTCCAGCGCGGGGGGGGATCGGGTGCGAAGGATACGCTAAACCGTCTTCAGCCGGGCGCGACCACTGCGAGCATAGGGGATGCGATCATACTTGCGAATAGCATGATCGAAGACGAGAAGGGCGCAATCGTTGTGATCTCTGACTTCTCGAATACCGATAGCGACTCGATAGCCGCCTCAAAGATGCTTGCGAATGCGGATGGCATCGATGTGACCTACAAGCAGGTCGGAAACGATGCCGAAAACATCGGGATTACGTATGGCAAACTTGCGCGTAAAGGGGATTCGTATGAATATATTTGCAATATCAAAAATTACATGGATGATAAAAAAACGGTACCGGTCGAGATATTCCGAAATGGCAAAAAGACCCTCACAGATAGCGTAACCGTACCCGCCCACTCAAGCGAACTCTTCGCGCTCACCGATGTCGAGCCGGGAGCAACGGTAGTCTCCTTAAAGCAGAAGGACTCGCTGGATGTCGATGACCGTGCCTACATCGCAATACCAGTGGTTGCGAAACGGAAGATCCTCGTTGTAAGCGAGACTAAAAACCCCCCTGCGAAGATTGCGCTTAATTCGCTCCCCGATACCGAATGTTCAATCGTAAAACCACCGGTTCTCCCGTCTTTCGATGATTATGATCTCGTTGTGATCGGGAACATCACAAAGAATTCGCTTCTTCCCGGGACGTTTAAGGATCTCGCGTCGTTTGTGCAGTCAGGGGGAAGTCTTGTGATCCTTGCATCAAGCGACCTCGCCGATGTCGAGACCGAAGGACTGCTGCCGGTGCAGATATCCGGAAAAGCAGGGGCTGGCGCGCTGGAAACAATTATGCCCACCGAATTCACCAAGGATATCGCATTCGAGGACGTTTCAGTCATCACGCATCTCAGATCCGAACCAGCCGATGGCGCGATCGTGACCGTGATCGCAGATGACGACTCTCCAATGCTTGCATACCGGAAACACGGGTCTGGCACCGTATTTTATTCAGGATTCGGCGAAGGCGACTCGACATGGAACGATTTCCATACGAGGGTCGATTATCCGATCTTCTGGAGGCAGATCGTGGACTGGATGAGTGGGGTTCATGGAATCGAGGAATATAATGTCAGAACAGGTAGGATGCTGCCGCTTGGCGTTGTGCAGAAGGTAAAAACGCCTTCCGATACCGTGGAGACTGATAACCTGCTCTTCGACGAGGTCGGCGGGTACCGGATCGGGGATGAGGATATTGCTGCGAACCTGTACGATCCTCTGGAATCCGATCTCTCAATCCATCCGATGTCGGGGGAGGCACGCACACTGACGCCCGATCTTGTCAAAGCAGAGGTCGAAAAGGAGTTGTGGACTTACCTGATCATTCTTGTGATGTTCATTGCCGGCTTCGAACTGTATTATCTCCGGGCGAGGGGCGAGTTGTGAGATGGCAGATGGTGGAATCGAGGATAAACGGAAGATTATCGATGAATACAACATTAAAGCCACAGAAGAGATAGTAAAGGCAGTTGGAGGTATCGCAAGGAGTGAGGAGGGTTTTGTATTATGCCTGATTCCAAAAAGGTTGAAGGATGGATACAAGGGGATGTACATGGATCGGGTGAAAAAAGAGACCCTGAAAGTGGAGCGGGACATCCTGAATATAGCAGAGAGCGTGATACGCAAGGAAAATGAGATCTCGGCTTATGTAGGGGATATCAGTGACGCAGCAAAGAAGGTTGTGAGGACGATGCTCCTCTTTCTATCCCGGAATGATTTCGATCGGGTGTATAACGAAGAGATGGAGGGCGTGGCTCTGGAAGGTGTCAGGGTGAATGTGAGATTTTATCTGAAACTTTTGAGGGCATCCGGAAACAGCTATGAGGAGTTGGTCAGAGATGGATTTGATGCAGAAGGGTACTATGAGTCGCTGGAAACTATTTCAAGGACCAACTGGCTGGTCTTGATGAGATCGAAGGATGTAATACGTGAAAATTCCCTCGAATACAGGGTATTGCAGGGCACTGTTGTGTATATAAGATCGGTGCACGAGAACGAGGTAAAGAGATTCTTTGCTGATGAGTTGGATGAATCCGAGAAAATCCAATGCGGTATCCGGGTGCATCCGACATAAGGGACTGTCACAAAATACTCCGGGTCAGATTGAACATTCATCCAAATAGGGGTATTGTGACGCGGACACCGTGTGACCTGACCGCCCCAACAGAAACTCTTAACTAAAACCCCATGACATTACCACACCAAGAGGTTACAGCTATGAAGAAAGCAATTATCGAGACCAAAAAGGGCGAGATCGTCCTCGAACTGTTCGAAGACGACGCACCGAAGACCGTAGCGAACTTTGAGAAACTGATCAACAAGGGGTTTTATAACGGACTTGCATTCCACCGGGTAATCCCGAACTTTATGATACAGGGCGGATGCCCGAAAGGCGACGGCACAGGCGGACCCGGATACAGCATAAAATGTGAGATAAACCCGCGGAAGCACACGAAGGGCGCGCTCTCAATGGCGCACGCCGGAAAGAACACAGGCGGCAGCCAGTTCTTTATCACGCACTCGCCGCAGCCCCACCTTGACGGGGTGCACACGGTCTTTGGTCAGGTGGTCGAGGGCATGGATGTGGTGAACAAGATCAAGCAGGGCGATGTTATGACGCAGGTGAGGGTGGTTTGAGGGGTGAAAGCCCCGTCCCTGTCATTCATCTTTTCCGCGGATCTCCTCA
>QBUV01000018.1 GCA_013572355.1 Candidatus Methanogaster sp. | reverse complement strand
CCACGCACATCTGAAGCCTCTCGATGTCGGCGCATCCATGCGCTATGTTGCGCATCGAATCCAAACCGCCGGAGGCGATCCGGACATTTTCTCGGACAGAATTTTACGTCGGGTTCATGCTCTCTCCGGGGGCGCGCCCCGTCTTATCAACACGCTGTGCGACAATCTTTTGCTGGAAGGTTTTCTCACCGGCGAGCATTCCCTCACCGCCAGCTTGGTGGATCGGATCGCCGAGGAGATGGGTTTGACGAAAAAGAGCGGCTCGACAGTGCTCGATGAGTTGTTCGGCGCAGACGACACGACAAAAGTTAGAGCCGAAATCGACATGGACTGGAACGTCAGTTCCGGCGACGACATCGATCAGATTCTCTCTTTCCTGGATAAATAAACACTCAAAACCAGCAACCGCACACGGAGGATTTGTCAACATCCTCTATAGCAGGATCTTCCGTGGAGTTTTGATCGGAATTCGGTCCAAAAGTAAAAACTGCATCCGCATCATCGTCGTCATCGAGATCATCATCGACGATTTCATCACATCGATTATACTGTTCGTTGCATTCCGCGCCTCTCGGGCAAGGATTTGCGCCC
>QBUV01000019.1 GCA_013572355.1 Candidatus Methanogaster sp. | reverse complement strand
TGACTATCTTGAAAGCGAAGGTCTGGTTACCGGGTTCCCTGATGGTACTTTCAGGGGAGATTCCCGAATGACCCGATACGAATTCGCGATTGTCATAAGCAGACTGAGCGAGCAGTTCATGGATATTCTTGATGACGATGAAACACCGGAAACGAGTATCGATGTTTCTGCGATCATGGACATGCTTATGGATGAGTTCGAGCCTGAACTCGATGACCTTAGAGCTCTTGTAGTTGATAACATCGGCAGGATCGAAGATCTCGAAGGATCTGTTACCGACATGGGTGAGACAGTTGATGATGTCAACGCAAGAGTCGATGCAATGGATTCCAGGTTCCATCCTTACGGCGATATCCGCCTCAGATTCGAGGGCAAGTATCCCGAAGATGGACTTCAGACACAGCGCCCTCGATACCGAATCAGGTGGGGATTTAAATCCAAAATCACCGATGAGTTGACTTTCGGAGCACAATTCGCATCAGGAGAACAAGGCGGAATTACATCCACCAACAGAACCATTGGCGATGCGTTCGGATTCGATGCGATCACTATCGACCGTGCATATCTGCAGTACAGTCCTGAAAGCACTCCCG
>QBUV01000020.1 GCA_013572355.1 Candidatus Methanogaster sp. | reverse complement strand
TGATAGCTCTGGATGTGATTAAATCAGCGGGGCTTCCGGCGGTGGTTACGCTTGCGGCATGCTGCGATACCACAAAGGATGGGCATTCGTGGGAGGCGGCATGCCGTATACTGGAAGATGGTGGAGCTGATGTTGTCGGGCTCAACTGCACAAGAGGGCCGGCTACCATGATTCCGCTTCTCAAAAAGATACGAAAATCGGTTAAAGGGTATGTAGCGGCTTTACCGGTCCCTTACCGCACAACACCCCAGCAACCAATATTCCAATCCTTAAAAGAGAAGGGGCATGACTATGCATTCCCGCTGAACCTCGAGCATTTTTTATGCACGAGGAGCGAGATGGCGGATTTTGCCCTTCAAGCGCAAAAAATTGGAATAAATTACATCGGCATCTGTTGCGGTGGAGCTCCGCATCATGTGCGGTCGATGGCGGAGGCTCTGGGAAGAAGAGTGCCCGCAAGCAGATATTCCCCTGATATGTCCCGGCACAGCATGCTTGGGTCAGATGATGTCGTAAGAGCAGATCACAAACGGTTCCTTAAAGAGTGGGAAGCGGTTTCTGCCGAGACTGGTGACTGATCGGATCACTTCCCCACAA
>QBUV01000021.1 GCA_013572355.1 Candidatus Methanogaster sp. | reverse complement strand
CGTCCCTGTCCACAGTCCAGGAATTTCTTGACGAGTCCAACGTTGTGACAACTATTTTAGTTCGCGGGGATGACCGTGAGCGTGCACAGGCAATATCAGAGAAGATAGATGCTCTGGGTTATCCTGCTTCAGGCTGGAAGGAGACTAATCCGGAGATAATACAGACACTTAAAATGGAAGGTACGAGCAATAAGATCACACTGGGTCTTATCATCATTATCGCATCTTTCGGGATTGTCAGCACCCTGTTCATGGTGGTCATGGAGAAGACCAAAGAGATAGGCATGCTAATGGCAATGGGGGTGCCCAGAAGAAGTATTATGATGATATTTGTAATGGAAAGCGGCATCCTGGGACTATTGGGTGCCGTTTTAGGTGTGGCTTTGGGAGCGGGATTAGCCATACAGATGGGGTCATATGAATATGAAATGGAAGTCATGGCTGGCATCACATCAATTCCGTTTGTTGTGAGATTGCAGGATGCAGCCATTATTGTGTTGTTCACATTCCTGCTGAATCTCATTGCTGGAATATACCCTGCCAGTCGTGCTTCAAAGCTTAAGCCGGTGGAGGCGATAGGCCGTGATTGAGGGAGATTGCCATGTTTGAGCT
>QBUV01000022.1 GCA_013572355.1 Candidatus Methanogaster sp. | reverse complement strand
GAGTGATGTAAGCGCACGCATGGCTCAAGTCGTCTTTAAGCGCGGGTTCTTCCGCCCGCACGGGGCGGATATCGGCATGTTCTCGCGCCCCCTTTCAAAGATCTTTGAGTCAGCTATTCCGTTTCTCGGAGCACGTCAAGGCAGGGTACTCCTGGGCGCAGCCGCGCGCAGGATCATCGTTGATGATGGAAGCGTGCGTGCAGTAGAGATGGCAGATGGGAAACTCATTAAGTCTGATGCTGTGATCAGTGCCGTCTCGCTACCGGATCTGCTGCAATTCCTTCCACGCGCGAGGAGGGATCCGTTCTTCGAGCCTCTTTCCGAGATCAGCTTTTCGCCAATCGTGAACATCCACCTGTGGTTCGATCGACCGGTCATGGATGAGCCGTTCATTATCGGGGTCGACTCCCCGCTACAGGCGGTGTTCGACATATCTGCGGCTCATGGAGATACCGAGAAACACCACATCGTCATCGCCCAGAGCTCTGCGACGCCATGGGTCGACATGCCAATCGGCTCGATCGTGGAGGAGTTCCTCTCCGCCTTAAGGAAGCTCCTTCCGCATGTGCGCGAGGCGAAACTCATCGACTCACTCGTAATCAAGAGCAGACAGGCAACG
>QBUV01000215.1 GCA_013572355.1 Candidatus Methanogaster sp. | reverse complement strand
TATATTTGATTATTTAAAAAGCTGTTGGATAGTTACATGAATCCTTGTAACTAAGATGTAACTATGTCTCCTGTTGTCGGTTTGAAAATGAATATGGTCGTGATAGTCTCATAACTCACCCCACAAAACCCTTTCGATCATCCGATTCACGCCCGACCCCATACACGCGAAAGCATCGTACCTGTCTCGAAGTCACCAAACCCCGGACTTAAGTACAGAGCCTGTACATAGCGTTTTTGCATTCGGTCTGGCTGCACCCCCTGTCTTGCATGTAATCAGCCAGCAGCAAACTCGTGCATCGATCGCGGCAGAGTTCTCCTTGTTCCATGCGGGATAAATCAGAACCCCCCTATATAAACCCCGCGTGGGTGGGCTTATCAGCACCAGATTGTATGACAGTTCCCTGGGGGCATGGGTTTCGCAAAACTTATCCCACCCTGATCGATCTGGAGAATATCGCGCGGATCATTCGGATTTGCCCCGGTCATAGAACATTGCGAGCGCGCCAATGGTTGCCACCCGCCCGATATCCAGTGGTTCGGAAATCCGCCTCGTCTCCGCGACCCTACAAGCGATGAAGCGTCTGCGGTGTTGTCCGCTCCCTTCCGGGCCTAAACCG
>QBUV01000023.1 GCA_013572355.1 Candidatus Methanogaster sp. | reverse complement strand
GAATGCCCTCTCAGCATCCAGGCAAATGATGTCGCCTGAGAACGTCTCGGCGATGATGCGAGAAACCTCTTCCTTTCTCCCGTCGCGTACGAACAAGTAAGCGGCACGCGTATCACCAACCGGTGGAAGAGCGAGATTGCTGTACAGATCAGGATATTGCGTGATATCGATATAGTCTGCCTCGTCCATCGGGACAAACCCGTGGTCAGCCGTGATGAGAAGGAGTGTATCCTCGACGCGACCTGAAAGTTCACGCTCCAGCGCGGCGTCGATCGCCCGCAACTCGGCTGTAAATGCATCCGTCCACGGACCGTGCACGTGAGCAATGCTATCGGTGTCCCCCCAGTACAGACCGACAAACGTCCTCCCTTTCGCATCGTTGAGTGTCTCGCGCGCTGCAACAAGCATATCGGACAGATTTACCACCGGGTGCATATTTGCCGCACCGTCGTAGAGAAGGCGCGATAGTCCACTCTTTGCGATGTGCTTGGTCACTACCATGTGCGAGTCAACGCCGAGCTGACGCAATCGCTCAAACAGGGTGGTAACGTTGAGGAACGTCTTCTCATCGATCCCTGCCTCAAGCGCACTATCGCTTGCATCACTCCCAAGAAGCGACA
>QBUV01000024.1 GCA_013572355.1 Candidatus Methanogaster sp. | reverse complement strand
AAGCTGCGAGCCCTGATGAAAAAGACCGGCGACCCGGAAGTCCGCGCCATGTGCAACGAGTATCTGGGCAAGATCGACGAAGTGCTCAATGTGTACGAAAAGGCGGTGGCTGGTAAGACCGCGCCAAAAATATCGATGTACAAACAGTACATTCGGAAGAAAGCCCCTGTTGCTACCAGGGAAGCCCCCAAGCCCAAGGGCATGGTGGTTCGCAAGGGCAAGGTCGTGATGCAAAAGCGCAGCAACGTGGCAGGTGAGATCATCACCGACGGATCGGAGCGGGATCTGCGATCTGTCTTTGGACACGCAATGCCGGATGGCGTGCAATACGAGATCGAGTTCGAGGATGGGGTGACCGCAATTTATCGCCCCTGGAAGGGAAACAAGAACATCTACGCCTCTGCCGGGGAACTGGAGATTCGGATCGACGGCGCGTGTTCCCCCGATGCGATTGAAAAAGCCCTTGAGAAGATCGAGCGTTTGAGCCTGAATGCAACCCCTGCGACCATTGAGGACGCGGAGATCATGTATTTGCAGAAGCAGGCATACATTCAGAATATCGATCAGTCGCCGCGATTTAAGCGGGTGCTGAAAAAGTCGGAGGGCATGAAAACCAAACAAGGGCAAG
>QBUV01000025.1 GCA_013572355.1 Candidatus Methanogaster sp. | reverse complement strand
CAATGACGTGGAAACGGAAGGAAAAACTGTTTTGATGCGTGCGGATTTTAACTCGCCAATCGACCCTGCGACAGGAGAGATTACAGACAGCACCAGAATCCGCGGACATGTGGAAACGGTCAATGATCTCGCGGATGCGAAACTCGTGATACTGGCACATCAGGGAAGACCAGGCGATTCGGACTTTGTGACACTTGAGCAGCATGCCGAGATCCTCAATGGACTGGTCAAGCAGGATGTGAGTTATATGCCTGACATCCTTGGACCGGCAGCGAAAGCAGCGATCAGGGAGGTATCAGAGGGTGAGGTGCTTGTGCTCGAAAACGTTCGATTCTTCTCAGAAGAGGTTCTAAATCGCCCTCCTGAGGTGCAGAAAGAAACAATGCTTGTGAAGAGCCTTGCCCCACTCTGCGACCTGTTTGTGAATGATGCGTTTGCGGCGGTGCATCGTTCCCAGCCATCGATCGTTGGATTTCCGATGGTGATGACCTCGGTTGCCGGGCGGTTGATGCAGAAAGAGATCGAGGTTCTCGAAAAGGTACTTGAAGGCGATAAGAGACCTCAGATATTTGTGCTGGGCGGCGCAAAGTTCAATGGCACGGTTGGGTTGATCAAACATGTACTTGAACATAACATC
>QBUV01000026.1 GCA_013572355.1 Candidatus Methanogaster sp. | reverse complement strand
GGAATTGTTTTTTAATACTACAACGTATCTTGAGTGGTATGCCAACAACACCGGTTATCAGTACGATCCTGCCAACCTGATGATAGGTGTCGCAAGCTTGCAGATATTCACAAAATCGACTGATGTGGAGAGACTCATCCACACACTGGAGCGAAAGGGGGCGAACGTCATCCCAATCGCATTTGCAGGAACTGACGATCTGAAAAAATTCTATCGCATAAACAACAAGACGATCGTTGATACAATCATCTGTACAAAATCGTACAGGATCAATTTCGATGATCCGGATCAGGGGGTCAGGGACCTTGAGATGTTAAACGTGCCTGTTATGCGGGCGATTCGGCTGTTTTACATGTCGCCAGCAGTGTGGCGAAACGAGACGAGTCACGGAATCTCGATCATGGACCTTGGCTTTCAGGTGGGGCTCCCTGAGATGGACGGCATCATCGATCCGATCGTGATTGCTGGTAAGAACGAATCGGATTACGAGTACCAGCCAATCGATGCGCAGATCAACTGGACCGCAGACAGGGCGATCGGCTGGGCGCATCTGAACAGCACCCCAAATGCTGAGAAGAGGATCGCGATGATCTATTACAATCACGGCGGCGGCAAGGACAATCTCGGCGCATGTTACGCCAATGT
>QBUV01000108.1 GCA_013572355.1 Candidatus Methanogaster sp. | reverse complement strand
AATGAATATTCCAAAGCAACGCGGCGCGTTTTGGTAGATACACCACGCTTGCGCCGAAAATGGTCTGGATTTGCAGACACAACGACCTGATAACAATGCTCGACATCACACTGATCTGGGACTGCGAACTGCTCTTCGAGAAACTCTTCGTTGAGCACGGGTTATCCTACCAGCGCACCCCGTCAAGCGCGATCGGAACCCCGTTCCTGCCCGGGTCCAGGGTCATGATCGTCCCGACCGGATTTGCGAATCCGCAGTACACCAAAATATTACGCGGTATCGAGGCGAACAAGAGTTTCTTCGACGGTTTCGTGAAGAAGGGAGGCGTGCTCGTCGTCTATGGCGCGCTGGTTCCTGAGTACACGTACAGGTGGCTTCCGTTCACGCTTGAATACCGGGAGCAGTATGGTGCAGTCGATATCGAGGCGGCAGGGCGCGCGGATCGAGGTCACGAGTGTTCATGCATCTTCGATGGCACCCGTGCCGAGTGCGACGGATACTTTGCAGGGACCGACGGCGATGTTATTCTAACCGGGGACGGGATGCCGATTCTGGTTGCAAAAGAGCACGGGGACGGCATAATCGTTGCAACCACGATACACGAGTTTCCCACAGGAGAGTTTCTAAAATGGGCAGTAGCATACAGGTAAACGGTGCAGATGCGAAAGATGCCGGCACAGGTGCGGATGCGTACGCGATCTGGATCACGGGACTTCCAGGAAGCGGAAAGACCACGATTGCAGAGAAGGTGGCAGAATCGCTCGGTGCAAAGCACCTCCAGCTGGACCGGGTGCGAAAGGTCGTGACACCCAATCCTGACTACAGCGATAAGGAGCGTGGAATTGTGTATGCGTCGCTTGCATACATGGCGTACCTGCTCGTGGACTCGAGGGTATCGGTGGTCATCGATGCGACCGCTAACAGACGCGAGTACCGCGATCTTGCACGGAAACTGATCCCGCGATTTGTCGAGGTGTATGTCGAGTGCCCGATCGAGGTGTGCATGGGGCGGGAGCGGGTCAGGGACGCAGGATATGCGCCAGCCATGATCTATGCGGGCGCAGGGAAAGGCGGGACCGTGCCTGGCGTGGATGTCGCGTACGAGGCGCCACTGCACCCGGAGGTCGTGGTGCGGAGTGATCTTATGGACGCGGACGGGTGCGCGGATCAGATCGCCAGGTATGTCAGGGAACACATCGGTTCTGATAACACGCAGCGGTGTTGATCCGGAGATTTTTTATCATTTTATGGAAACACCGTTTTTTCTCGGGTAAGACCGCCCAAAACTACCAAGCGACTACCAGCAGATCCCCTCATAAACCCCGCGATCCAGGGAGACCGCACGCCTGCCATCGATCACAACGATCTCGTTCATCGCATCAAACTCATGGTCAAGCGATCCGAACTCATCCCACTCGGTCATGATCAGGCACCCATCCGCACCGCTTAACGCATCGGCGGCGCTCTGGCAATACTCGACATCAGGAAAGATTGCCTGCATATTCTCTGCTGCAAGCGGATCATACGCCGCAACCGATGCGCCCATGCCGAGCAGTTTTCGTATCACAGGTATCGATCTTGCCTCGCGTATGTCATCGGTGTCGTTCTTGAATGCAAGTCCCAGAACCGCAATCCTCCTGCCGCGGAGATCGCCGATCCGCTTGACAAGGAGTTCTATCATGCGCATCGGCTGCTCTTCGTTCACCCTGACAACGGCGCGGAGGATGAGGGGATCGCATCCGAGTTCCTCTGCCCTGCCGATGAGTGCCTTGACATCCTTTGGGAAGCACGACCCGCCAAAGCCTGCGCCTGCGTTTAAGAAGTGCTCCGAGATCCGGAAATCCTTTCCGATCGCAGACATTACCTCGTAAACATCGATCCCGAGTTGTTTACAGATATTCCCGATCTCGTTTGCGAATGAGATCTTCGTGGCAAGGAACGAGTTGTTTGCGTACTTGATCATCTCTGCGGTTCTGATGTCCGTAAGCGTTGCCTTGCAGGGAATTTTCTCGTATAAACGGGCTACCACCTCCGCGGATCGGGAATCGCCGCCTATCACGATCTTATCAGGATTCATAAAATCATACACTGCTTTTCCTTCCCTCAGAAACTCAGGATTCATCGCAATCCCGACATTCTCCAGATCTCCCCGCGCATGGATAAGCGGAGCGACCACATCTTCCGTAGTTCCTGGAACGACCGTGCTCTTGACCACCACGACATGGTACGAGTCCCTGCTATCCAGTTTAAGCGCATCTCCGATGCTTTCCGATGCAGAACGCACGATAGAGAGATCGATGCGCCCGGCTTCATCGGATGGCGTGCCAACACAGATAAAAGTGAGATCCGAACTCGGTATCGCATCGTTGTAATCCACAGTTGCCCGCAACCCAATCCCGGCATGTTTCTTCAGAAGTTCGGCAAGTCCCGGTTCATGGATCGGCGGGATTCCCGCGTTGATCAAATCGACCTTCGACCTATCGATATCGACACAGACAACGTTGTGCCCAAGTTCTGCGAAACACGCGCCTGTGACCGTTCCGACATAGCCGGTTCCGATGATCGCAACATCCATAAAGCTCACTTCACCTCGATTCCCACTATCTCTTTCGTCCGCCGTAAGCATCCTCTTGCCATCTGCGATGCAAATATCTTGATAGGCGTGCGCTTTCCGTAAACCCTGGTCTTTCCATCGCGGATTGCATCCAGAACCGACTGCAAATTGTGCTCCGCCGAAATCTCGGTCACTGCATACCCGATCATCGGCACGATATGCGCATCGCTTCCGGCAACTGCTGGAATTTCCATCTCCCGCGCCATCCGCTCTGCTTTCCTGTTCGCTTCCCCTGTGATGAACCTCGAATTGAATATCTCGACCGCATCCACATCCAGATCCGCGAAATCCCCGATACCGTGGCTCAACCGCTTGAACGGGTGCGGCACCACAACAACGCCGCCAAGTTCCCGGATGCGCGCAATCGTCTCCGGCACCGTCTTTTTTGGCGGAATCTCCTCCCGTACCCCGAGTGCGATCAAGTGCCCACGGATTGTCGTTATCTCGACTCCAGGGATCACGATCAGAGGGAGACCGAGTTCCTTTGCACGCTCTTCGCCAACGGTTCCGCCTTTTACGGTGTCGTGGTCGCAGATCGCAATCCCATCGAGACCGATATCCACAGCATGTTTCAGTATCGAGTCGATCGGCGACCTGCAATCCCGCGAATATGCGGAATGGATGTGGAGATCGAAATGCATGAGTCTCATGGTGCGCCGGAGGTATAAGCATGTATCGATGATCTGTGAATGATCTATGCGGTCTCCCGGGGCTTGTTGGCGCGGCGGGGTCGCACTTCGGGTGCTCGGGGCTCTTTCCAGGAGTTCCACCAAGAGCGACTCGCCACCCCGAATAAATCGGAAAAGTTATATCACATGCGACTGGTAATTGTATGGTAGTATAGGAACGAAGGTGATTACGATCCGGCGTCAGACGATCGAGCAGGACAGATGTTATCGAGCGCATCTTACGAGGTGTACTTCTGCGATTCTTCTCCCTGCCTGTGCACTCCTGATTCTTGGACTGGCGTGTGGGCTCGCGGGGGCTGCGGAGTACGGCACAATCACGGTCACTGATACGAACTATGCGCAGTGGAGCACGAATCTGAGCAATAATGACAGTACCGTGACCGGTGACATCATTGTGAAGAGCGGCGCCGCGCTGCACCTCAGCAACGCAAAGATACGGATGGACGGAAATTCCATCAATGTCGAAAGTGGCGCAACCATGAACGTAACCGATGATTCAAACATCACCCGATACGATTCCGGCAATTACTATTTCAACTACGAGTTCGGCAGCCGCGGTAATCTGAGCGCGAGCACAATCGAGTACAGTGATAGCTTGCAGATCGCAACCAAAAATAACATAACCATCACGGGCTGTACCATCCACAACAATCAGAACTATGGCATCCACTTGACACCGACCTCAGGATATGTCAACATCACCGACTGCACCATCGAAAACACCGTCGGCTACCGCGGCATATTCATAGAGTCCTCGAAGAATAATATCCTGCGAAATAACAGTCTGAACAACAACATCGGGGATTACAGCCTGTACGTCACAGGAGACTACGATCAGGAGATCGACACCACCAACACCGTAAACGGCGGCACGGTGTACTATCAGTACAACGAAAGCGGCACGATCACAGACTCGAACATCGGACACGTAACGATCGCTAATTGTACCGATCTGTGGTTCACGGGCTGCACGATACACAACGGGGATGGCGTTCGGATCGTGGGATCTTCATCGAATGGAATTAGTGGAAGTACTATCGAGAACAACACAGCACATGGAGTTTATTTTGCCAATTCGAGCAATAATCTCATAAACGACAGTTATATTCTGGATAACCTTGGTGATGGTATTCGTTCATACGGTACAAGCAATCACAACAGCATCATCAGCAACAGCATCATCAGCAACAACATCGGAATTTATCTGGATGGAACTGGGGACAATAACCTCACAGATAATAATGTATCAGAGAACAGGGAGCATGGAATCCAGCTCGGTTCCGGACTTGGTGACCATTTGAGCACGCAAAACATCCTGCACAACAACACCGTACAATCCAATAACGCGACAGGCATCATATTCTATACGGATCACAACCATTTGACCGAGAATAACATATCGGATAACCAGGATTTTGCATTCGCACTCTATTATGCTTCGAGTAATTATTTTTATTACAACTACATCTGGCGCAACAACACCGCAAACGGCGAAGAAGTGAACTACTACTGCGATGAACGTGACCTGACCCTCGACCCGAAACACCTCTCCGCACCCAACGTGTGCAATCTCGGAAAGATCACGCTCATAAATTGCACCAACATCACCGTGAGAGATAGTGAACTTTCGAATAATACCAAACACGGTAGTTATGGCGTATTTTTGTGGAAGTCGGATTATAACACTCTGACAAACAACACCCTATCGAATAACTACAACGGCATCCTGCTGTATGCTTCATCCGGCAACAACATCACTGATCTCGATACGATAAGTCTAAGCGATGGGGCACGGTTCGAATCGAGTTCAGATGACAACAACATCACAGGGAGCACTATCGCAAGCACAAACGCCAATGGGATGTCCATAACCACATCAGAACGCACAACCGTCATCGACACCGCGATCTCATCCGTGAATCAGCGTGGACTATACGCCAGCAATGCCCATTACACAGACCTTGCAAACGTCACGATCACCTCACCATCCAGCGATGGTATACGCCTATCCGTGTCCCACCACGCAACCATCCGAGACGGCAGCAGCATCACCGCAAAAAACACAGGCGTGCAATGTATGATTTCGAATCACATCGACATAATCGACGCCACCATCACAGCGGGTACGGACGGTATCAATATGTCAGGGTCGCACGGGGGCAATCTCACGAACAACGTCATCGATGCCGTAGGGCGGGGCATCTTCCTGACCACATCAGGGAATCACAACTTAACTGCAAACAACATCACGAACTACACGATCACCGGCATCCTCCTTGAGGAGTACTCAACGAACACAACGATGATCGGGAATGATCTCACACGCAACGGATCAGAGTTCGACATCAGGATCAACGACTCAAACGGCGCAGCCATCGCAAACAACGAATCGACAGCAGCGAATTACACCTTCTACCTGACAGGTAACACCAGCTTGTGCACGCTCGATACCGTCTTTGACAAGACAAAGGTCGGCTATGAGGATGACTCAAATCTAACGCTGATGTGGCGGATCGATGTGCTCTGCTGGGATAACTACCATCAGGAAGCGATGTGGACGAACCTCACAGTGCGGTATAGGGATATCAGCGATTATAACGAGTCGCTGTGCTGGGAAGGCGAGACTTCGAATGAAAATGGCAGATTGAGTAACAATGCCTTCGGCGAGTATGGACCTCCCACCTCGATCAGCAACTGGCTCCCTGTAATCGAGTACAAGCAGAACGCAAGCAAAAAGATGATCTACCAGCCGATGAATTGCACGGCAGTCAACAGGTGGGATGTGCTTAATAGTATATATGACTGGAGATACAAGAACCTCACGACCGCGATCGCAGGACCCGGTGTCACCATTCTCGTGGATGCCGGTCACACCCCAAATGGCAAGTGCTACTACTGCCATGTGGACAAACTCAAGTATGCGGATGGCACGTTCAAGTTTCCGAATACGAAACACTGGACAACATATAACGAAAGCATCATGAACTCACTGGATGACCCTTACACCCCGGGGCGGTGCATCGACTGCCATGATGAGAACGATTCCATCAAAATGCCGCACGGAAACACGAGCGGGAAAGATCTCTTATATCAGCAAAGCCCGCAGCTCTGCTACAACGGAAGGAATGGCGATCTGGACTGCCACAGCACGAGTGCGACACCGCCGCTTGATCAGGAGAATGAGTTTAACCAGACGACACATCATCCGCTCGGGGATGGGAAACTTGCGTGCAAGGCATGTCATGACAACCACGGGACTGATTATCCGTCCGATCTGCTGAAGAGATACGAGACCACCACCTCGGGAGGGTACAACTCGGATGATTACGCGCTCTGCCTTGTGTGCCATCTTGAGGAGAAAATTGTGGCTAAGATGTCGGGTGAGACCGGACATCTTGCAAACTACATGAATCAGACGAACTTTCGGGATGAGTATTATTATGTATGGGATGACTTCAGTTCCAAGGGTACTGGTGGGAATCCACAATTCAAGAACATTCATTCCCCACAGAAGGAAGTACCTGAATGTGACGATACCCATCCAAAGTATAACTGCTACACCTGCCACAATCCACACGGTAGCGATAATCCGGCAACGACGCGCTTCACAGCAAAAAATGGTCTACCTTTTAACTACACTTACATCACCAATGTCACGCCTACAGACAACATAATATGGGAGGTACTGGGTCATGATGACTGGAGTGACCCAACTAAGAACAAAGGTGGTGGACTTTATCTGGCAGGGGGTAGTTGTAGCCCCTGCCACAGTCCTGCGGTGGTGTCCCTCCAGAGCGATTGGTTCACCTACCGCGAATTCATCGACTACGAACCCGCGGGCGGCGCGGGCTGCCTCGAGTGCCATGACAGCAGCCGCTCTGATGCGATCCGCCCGATCGTGAACTTATCTGCGGTGAAGATTGCGATGCACACCAATCTGAGCTGGTGGGCTGAAGATGACGTGGATGCAGATCTTCCGGGAACCGATAAGAACTTCACAGAATGGCTCGAAGAGCGTGAGTACGCAAATACGAGCCTCGACCGAAATAATTCGATCTGCTGGGCATGTCACTCCACCAACGGCACGCCGCCGTATCCCGGATTCCATCCGGATCGGGCACTGAACCCGTACAAGTGTCCGAAGTGTCACGGACCAGAGGACGGTCAGCCGCCGCACACGAAAGGAGTAGTCAAGGCGATCGATAACCACGGTCCGACCACCAAGGGCATAGGGTCGATATTCATCCAGACTGATGTCGGGAGCAACGGATCATGCGGAGACTGCCATGCGCCAAGTCGTCTTTCGGATGATGACATAGGTGATCTCAAGGTCTGGAAGTACGGAACAAGAGGCCCGGACGGTTCTGGCACCATCCAAAATTTTGTTGATTATACGGGCAGAACCACGATGGGCGATGTCTCACACTACGGACTGAATAGATCGCAGGGAGAAGCATTCAACATCGAAAATCCCCTATTTAACACCTCCGACTGCCTATTTTGCCACTGCAACTCCACAAACGGCGCGATCTGGGGCAATGCTCCGAATGTGACCGATAATATGTACGACGCGGACACATCAAATCTCTCAGAGTGCTACACATACTGCCACGTGCTCCCTGACTACCTGTACAACGTAACCGCGGCTACCATCCCGCATTTCCATAACAAGTCGCTCTATGCCGGCGGCGGGTTCGACTGTGTGGTCTGCCACGACATCTCCGGCAATTACGGGGTCCAGTCGCTCGTCGATGCAGACGCAATCGCTGCCGGCATTCACGGGAACGTCGCCAACAACACCATCGCCAACATCCTTGAATGCGATCCGAGATCGAAGCCCTGCTGGGGCTGCCACAACAGCAACGGCATGCAGCCAGAGGGGATGGGGGATCGGAACTTTGTTTACCAACCGCAGAAGAAGCCGTGGTCATGCGAGGACTGCCACGCACGAAGCGATGAATGGAACGCGGCAACGAGTTACGGCGAGACATGGATCAGTTCGAGTTATCCGCCGAACCGGCTTCCTCCGCGGATATATGCACATTATCCGAACGGAACGACCCTCAAGACCAGTATGAGCCATGGGCGTTGTATAGACTGCCACAACAACAGCATCAACCAGAGCCACGCGGACACTTATGGGCAGGTGCTCGGAAATACGCTCGCATCGAACGTCTCGCACTACGGCACAACGACACACTTAATCAATCCGACAGAGAGCTGTGGAATCTGCCACAACAACACAACAGCCGGACCGATCTGGGGGGCTGCTCCGCAGAACGAGCACGGCAACTTCACAAACGAGTCAAACCCTGAAGACGGCTGCGTTGTCTGCCACACAAACGATAACGAAACACCTGTGGACTTCCATGCAGCGAATCTGTGGTCCGGGACGGGCGGATTCGATTGCTTGAGATGCCACGAAAAGGATGGGTTTGCAAAGAACAAGCGGATAAACGGAAGCGTCTTTGGGGAGGCGATGCACTGGAACACGAACAATATCTCGCTTGAGTACGGCTTGAACCGATCATGCTGGGTCTGCCACTTCGAGGACGGTCTGAACGCAGACCTGCACTACACGCGAATGGATCCGCCATATCTCTGCTACGACTGCCACAACAAAGCAGGATACCCATTTGACAATGTGAGCACCGCACCAGAGGTCCACAACCACTTCAAGAACGGAACCAACATCTCTGCGTACTGGACGCGTCCGACAGACTCGGACTCATGCATGGGCTGCCACAACCAGTCAGAGATGAAATACGCATTCATTGAAAACGACACCTACCGCACGGCATTCTCGGTCGTATCACACTACGGGAACAACCGGACCGATATCGCGGATAAGTTCGTGGAGAATAACAACACCGCGTACTGCTCATACTGCCACGTCAATATTACGACTGTATTCATGGAATTCGAAAACGACAAGAATATCCGGCACACAGGAGGCCAGAACTGCAACGACTGCCATGGTGAAGGGCGGCTTCACAACGAGACCCTGACGCGGGTGCAGACGAGCGGAAACTGCACAGACTGCCACGCGCTCTACGGGATCAAGGCCGCCACAATCTACGAGATCAATGTGACAGCGATGAATCTTGGCGTGCACGAGAATGTCAATGAGAATATGACCGGCATCGCTCTGTCAGAGGTCAATGATGCGAACAACGCCAAATGCTGGGGCTGCCACGTACCTGACGGCGCATATCCCGAGAACGGGCACGAGGACACCTTCAATAACGAAGCATACCTCTGCTACGAGTGCCACAACGGCACTTGTGCATACGAGAACGTGAGCAGCGCAACAGCGGTCTACAACCACTTCAAGGGCGGCATCAATATCACAGCACGCACGAATGCCGAGACGAACTCATCCTCTTGCGGATATGGGTGCCACAACTTAAGCACGATGAAGGTTCCGGGCTTCGACGCAGGCGGAAACGCGTCGTACCGTGTGAACATGTCGCAGGCATCACATTACCCGTGGAACCGCACCGACATCATTATAGACGACGACCTCTCTGACTGCACATGGTGCCACAGAAACTCGGCCAATGAGTTCATCGATATCTTCTTACATGCAGGATACCCGAACTACACCGAAAACATCCCACATGCGACAAAGACGTCTGGCTGCATCGTTTCGGAATGTCATGATAGGGGCAGGATACACGATTCAAGTCTCAAGATCCCAACGCTGAACTGGTCAGAAGCGTGCAAAAGCTGCCACTTCGAACTGAACGACTCGGATGCGTATGTTAACGAGACGATGTTTAATGCGAGTGTGCATGAGACTGTGGACTGCACGGAGTGTCATGTAAATGAGGAGATGAATCATCCGATTGAGGAGTATGCATGGAAGTGGTGCGAGTGCTGCCACGCGTACCAGTCAGATCCACTAAACGAGAGCGATCGGCATAACGTCACCGCGGATCCCGCGAACTATTCGGCAAAGGGCGTGAATGTGCTCACGATTACCGAATGCGCGGAATGCCACAATGCGACCGCTTATGATAACGCGAAGGCGAACTTCAATGCCAACGCAGAGCATGAGTGCCGGTGGTGCCATAGTTATCCCGACTGATGATGTAACCGGTATCATGCGATATCTGTTGAGGTATCGATCTGGATACCATCACTAATCTTGAACTTGAGCATATCTGTGATCGGAGCCATTCCACGAATCTTCGGGATGGACAGTCTACTCACGATCTCGTCGGAACTGCGGAACAGTTCGATATCGAAGACTACATCACATGCATTGATTATCTCGTTCTCGAGCGCCCGGTCGTGCGTATTCTTCAATCCGTACAGGTAGGTCATCCCGTCGAGTTCCTTGGTCGTCTCATAGATAACGTTCATAAGTTTCTTGATCTGTCCGACATTGACATTGAGATTTAAGAAGAACGAGAATGTGTCAAATAGGATGTTTGCACCGTTGAATTCTTCTTCTGTCTCAATATTTTGTAGATTGTATATCATGAAATCTATGATCTGGTTGTCCACGTACTCGTTGCCTATGTTATCAACCAGTTCACCCTGCGCAGTAAGATAATATTCACTATATATATCAATGAATGTTATTTCTGACATATCATACCCCATGCCCTGTATGTTCTGCGCAACATACTTGGGTCTCCGCCCGGTAGCCACGTAATACGTCTTGCGTGTCTGTGTAACCTGGTGTAAAAATATCTCTGACATCGATTCCGGATCTCCTGAGAGATATACCACCGATCCGGACGGAAGACCCCCGCCAAGATTGCGATCAAGGATGAATATTCCAGTGGATTTGACCGCTGAAGCAGGGGCCACATCCAGAGGTTCTAGGGTCTTACCGATCGTGGCTACGGCAGATGCTTGTGCCATCCTTCTGCGTGCGCCATCCGCAACTGCATCTCGCAATTCTGACATATTTTTCACTTCCTCCTATTAAGTAGGTTAGTTCTCATCCTATAAAAAGGTTCTCATTATCTTCATAATAATGAGATTCTTTATGACTGGGTACATAGTATTATTAATGCTCAGGCGGAGAGGTATTGTTTAACACAGTATTGCACACCATAAGGGATGATAGAATGGAACCAGAACAGGAATTGATGAGAATTGGAGTGTCGCTACCGGATAACCTGCTGACAAGGTTTGATGGAATACTTAAGAAACGGGGATACTCGTCGAGATCCGAGGGCATCCGGGACGCAATCCGCAGTTATATCAGGTATTACGAATGGGCAAGCGAGGTCAAAGGGGACCGGCTCGGCGTCATATCGCTGACTTACAACCATGAGCAGCATGGACTTATCGATGCGCTTGCCGACATCCAGCATCAGCATCTGGATGTGATCCAGTCATCAATGCATTTCCATGCGAATGCGAAGACGTGTCTCGAGCTCATCGCGCTGCACGGTGATGCGAAAAGTCTCAAAAAGGTAGCAGAGGGTCTGATGGCGCTCAAGGGTGTGGAGCATCTGAAACTGACCACCATTTCGACTATAAAGTGAGATGGACGAGTCGAAACACTGGGCAGATGTCATCGCAGATAATGTAGCCGCAAAGAAGCACATCATCGCGACAGGGATCACCCCATCAGGGGAGATCCACATAGGAAACATGCGCGAGGTGGTGACAGCGGATGCGGCATACCGCGCGCTCTGCGATGCAGGAATCGATGCAGAGTTAATCTATATCGCAGATACCTTGGATCCGCTTCGTAAGGTCTATCCGTTTCTCTCTGCTGATTATAGCGAGCACGTCGGAAAACCGCTTTCTGCCGTGCCCTGCCCGTGCGGGGCTTGCGCGAACTATGCCGAGCATTACCTGACGCCGTTTCTCGAATCGCTTGAGCGGCTGGACATCAGTCCCACGATATACCGCGCGCATGAACTCTATGGGCGCGGGGATTTCGTACCTGTCACCATGACTGCGCTTGCCAACCGGGGCCGGATCGCTACAATCCTTAAGGAGGTATCACACAGGGAGATGCCTGCCGGATGGAGTCCTTTCAATGTTATATGCGAGGAATGCGGAAGGATCACCACCACAACAGTCTCTGGGTTCGATGAAACCGCAGGAACTGTTGATTACTCCTGCGAATGCGGATACTCTGGCACGGTGCCTGCGAAAGGGAACGGAAAGTTGACGTGGAGGGTTGACTGGGCTTCCAGGTGGCGCGTTCTCGGCGTCACGATCGAGCCGTTTGGCAAGGATCATGCGACACGGGGCGGCTCGTACGACACAGGGACGAGGATCTCGAGGGAGATATACGGTTATGAGCCCCCGTATCCGATCATCTATGAGTGGATCCACCTGAAGGGAAAGGGCGCGATGTCGTCCTCGACCGGGGTTACTGTAACGATCGCGGATATGTTGCAGGTCATGCCGCCCGAGGTGCTCAGGTACTTAATCATCCGGACAAAGCCAGAGAAGCACATAGACTTCGATCCAGCCCGTATCATCGATCTGATCGACGATTTTGACCGCGCGACCGGGAGGGCATGGGAACTGTCCAGAACAAAAGAGTACCTCAAGTCAGATATCCCGTTTACGCACCTCGTAACCGCTGTGCAGATTGCATCCGACTTCAGTGGCATCTGTGAGGTGCTCGATCGGAGCGGGTACGATGGGTACGATGAGGAGTCTGTGAGACGGCGCGTCTTAAACGTCGAGAACTGGCTTACGTCGTACGCGCCCGACTCTGCTATATTCGAGGTGCAGGAGACGCTGCCTGATGCTGTGAAGAATCTCTCTGGTGAACAGAGGATAGGGCTTATAGGGCTTGCATCCCGTATTCAGGAGGGCGTGGAAGCCAAAGACCTGCACGATCTCGTGTATGTGGTCTCAGAAGAATCCGGCATCTCAGCAAACAAGATGTTCCAGGCAATCTACACATCCTTACTCGGGAAGAAATCGGGTCCGAGGGCAGGATATTTCATGGCGTCCCTCGACCGGGATTTTTTGGTGGACCGGCTGCGGGCGGCTGGTGGTGGTGGCGAGAGCGCTGGGGTGGATGAATGATCTGTGATTGGGTTTAACCGGGCGGACGTATGCGAAAGATTTATGACTGCCACCAAACCAAACAGTAGTTATACGTCTGGCGAATGATGCAAGCGGCACCGTCGTCAGGAGATTAACAGATGTGCCTCGATAAGCTCTCAAGGATAGACTCCTTCCGAATTGCAAAACTCGGGAATGCCAGCAGGAACGATGTTTACAATTATTTAGGAGTCCAATTCAAGGAAAGATTATAAATACGAGGAGAAGATATAATACAGTAACATTAAGGAGGATATAAGCTATGAGCAAAACCATGCTTAGGATTGTTGCAATTGTAATGATTGTGCTGATTGTCGCATTCTCGGGATGCGTCGGGGGCGATAAAGAGCCTACCGAAGTTGAGCCTACACCTGCGCCAACGGTAGCGCCAACGGTAGCGCCAACGCCTGCAGCAACGCCTGCGGCAACGCCGGATGAAGACATAAAGGAAGCTGATGCAGAAAAGGGGTGCGATGATCTCGATCAAAGCGTCTTAAGACGGTACGATCACAACAAGGATGGACTGATCGACAGTCACGAGCTGGAAACTGCAAAGATCGGTTACGAGAGTAACTACGAGAAGCAAAGCGACTACGAGCAGATTGTGTACGCATACGACCACAAGTGCCCGGTAGAGCCAGCAGAGTGAGGGTGATTTTCACATCCCCGCACTCTTTTCCTTTTTTTTTATTTCAGTCAAGATCGCTTATTTTGTCCACCTCACATTTCCCCAATCATAGCTTCAGCGCCAGATAGTCCTGGAATGCCAGAAGCACGACCGCAGCCGCGACAAGCCATGTCAATGCCTGCCGGAAGCGAAACTTAAATCTATCTGCTTCTGCAAAAGAGTAGCCATGTCACGAGTAGCAGTCGGAGGAACGTTCGATCCGCTCCATGACGGTCACGAAGCACTCATCAGCCGTGCGTACGAACTCGGTAGGGGTGGCGAGGTTGTCATCGGATTGGCATCGGACGATCTTGCGAGAAGGCGCGTCCAGCCGGTCGCGGATTACAGAGTCAGGGAGCGCGAACTGAACCGCTACGTTGCCGACCGGTTCGGGCTATCGCCAGAGATCACAACCCTTCATGATCCGTATGGCACCGCGCTTGAGGAATCCTTCGATTATATCGTGGTATCTCCTGAGACGCGTCCGGTTGCGGAAAAGATCAACGAACTCCGTAAGAAGCGCGGGATGTCCGAGATCGAGATCGTTCTGGTGCCGTTCGTACTGGCAGAGGACGGGATACCGATCTCGTCCACGCGCATCAAGAGCGGTGAGATCGATCCGCATGGGCGGCTGATAGGTTGATAAAAGATTACGAACAATGGTGATCCGATGACTGAGATATCCAGCATGATCATCACGCATACGAAAGCGAGCATCGATGATATTGAACATGCGTGGCACGGCACGGTCGGGGACCTGCTGCACAGGCTGCACTCGCATGAATTGGTGCTCGAGTGTGCCGTGCTGATGACCTGCAACCGTGTCGAGGTGTATGTGGTCTCGCCGAAGGGTAGCAGGGTCTTGTTCGATTATGTAAAGAAGATGGGCGTTCCGGAGCGGGTCGTTGAGTTCAACGACCACGAAGAGTCGGTGATACATCTGATGAGGGTCGCATGTGGGCTCGAATCGATGATCGTTGGCGAGGATCAGATACTCGGGCAGATCAAGGAACTGTACCATACCGCACGACAGGCAGGCGTCACAGGAAAGGTGCTGGATACCGCTTTTGAGAAGGCGATCCATGTCGGGAAGAGGGTGCGGTCAGAGACACAGATCAACAAGGGCTCGGTATCCATCGGATCGGCGGCAGTCGATCTCGCAGAGGACGTACTTGGCACGCTTGAGGGAAAGACTGTTGTGATCATCGGCGCAGGCACGATGGGGACGCTCGTTGCACATGCGCTTGCGCACAAAAATGTTTCCGCTATATATGTCGCAAACCGCACCTTTGAACGGGCAGAGGAACTTGCAGAGGCGTTGGATGGATTTGCAGTCAGGTACGACGAGATGAATAAGTACATCGCATGTTCAGACGTTGTGATCAGCGCAACATCGGCACCTCATGCGGTTATAACATCAGGGATGCTGCGGCAGATCATGGAGAACCGCGAGAATCACAATAACCCTAATCGCGATCTGCTCTTGATTGATATCGCCACCCCGCGGGACATCGAAGAGACCGTGTCCGACCTGCCGGACGTGAAACTCTACAACATCGACGGACTCAAGGCGATCAGTGATAGGAATCTCCAAAAACGGATGCAAGAGGTTGTAGGGGTCGAAAAGATTATAGAAGATGAGTATGAGTTACTTCAATTGCAGTACAAGCGCCAGCGTGCAGATACACTCATAGCAGCGCTGTACAGCCAGATACAGGACTTGAGAGTCCGCGAACGAGAACGTGCGGTCAACCGGCTCTCTGCAAAGCACACGCTCGGGGACTTTGAACGTCAGGTGCTCGACGACCTCACGCATGCCATCACCAACAAGGTGCTTGCAGAACCGACAAAGACGCTGCGCAATGCCGCGGCAGAGGAGGATCTCGATTTCCTCGAGACGACTGCTGCGCTTTTTAAGCTGGATACGAAATGAGAGGTGGTTTTGTTCGTGGACTTATCTGCGGATCTGAAACTGGGAATCAAATGGATGTAAGTGTCATCCACCCCCGTTATACCTGTTTCAAATAGTTTTCCATACTTCTGTAATCGTCTTTGCGATCCAGCAGACAAACCAGAACGGTATTCGGTGATAAAACAGCCTAAATAAGTCTCGTCTCTTTATTTTGGATATTCAGCTAACCCGAAAGACATTACGCACAATTTTAGAGTGAAGCATTTCAAATCTAAATGGATTCGTTAATACCAATTCAATCCGCAGTAAGCGTTCTTGTGCGCCCGCCCCCGCAAAGCCTTTCCGCGCCTACAACACCCTACAACATCACATCGATCAGCATCGCAAGCAGCATCGTGATATAGACCGCATGAAAACTCCCTGCGCCGCCAAGACTGATCCTTGCGCACCCCTCCCGCTCAACATCGATCGTGCCGAGCACGGTAAACAGTCCGATCAGGATTCCTGCTACGCCTGCAACGAACATGACCATTGCGGCGTCATCTGGCGCCAGCAACAGCGCGAGTAGAAGTGGCACGACTCCGATGTAATCCGGAATCTTGATCCCGAACCCGCCATAAAATGTAGCCATGATGTGGGTCACCGCTATCATAACGATGCAGATCTCAAGCGTTGCGAGATTGGGATATGTTATGCCGAGATAGCAGGCGCAGGCGAGCGGTATCACGAATCCGCCAAGATTGACTGTGATCGCGGTATCGAAAAAACGCTTCTTATCGAAAAAATCCTCCAGCGAGACTGAAAATATCTTCTCGAGCAGATGCACGCTCTCCCAGATGTAAACCGGTTTTCGCATCCGTTTGTGCGCAATCGGGATATCGATACTGCCTGTCAGGAGCACAAGAGCAAGCAGAAGCGGAGGCAGTACGCTTGCGTCGGCGCGGATCCTGATGCCGATCAGCGCGAGAAGGAGGAACCAGAAGAGAACCAATGTTTTACGGCTTGTACCCTGCATCTTTCTTCCCCCGATTTGATCATTTTATGAAGCGTGTTGCTGTGATGTGCTACTGTGATGTGCCGGATGATGGGACAGCGCGGATTTGAACCGCGGTCCAAGCGTCCCAAACGCTCGAGGATCGACCAAGCTACCCTACTGTCCCGTGTGGGCAACAATTAATCATTTGATCGAGCATCGGTTAAAAAGGTTGTGCATTTCAGCAGCACCCTGCCGCTCAATGTGGGTGCGATCTGCTTCTTCCTGCCAGCAGGCCTGATCTCGACCGCACGCAATGTCGCAACGCATCAGAAAACCCAGCAGGGATTGAAACTCCGAGACCGATCTTGAATCTGTGTCATTCGCGCGCCGCACTGCACAAAAATCCAAAAATTCGTGCAGTATAATGCAAGCCTATTTAAGCAACCACATCAAGACAGACATAAGATGGACACAACGATTATACAAAGAGTGCTCTCCTTCTGGAACGGCTGGTGGTATGGCGAAGAGGTGCCGGATTCCATTCCAAGAGAGGAATACCTGGTTGATCTCGTCCCTCTGCTGGATATGAGGGAAATCATGGTTCTGATGGGAATAAGACGCAGCGGCAAGTCCACGCTTCTCTACCAGATGATCGATCATCTCCTGAAAACCGACCCTGCCTGCAATATCTGCTACATCAACTTTGATGATAACGCGCTGATACCTTTTGTGAAAGATCCTGATTTCCTGCAGATCACCTACGAGACTTATCTCGAAGAGCAGGATCCGGAAGGGCGCGTTTTTCTATTCTTTGATGAGATCCAGAACCTTGAAAACTGGGAAGCATGGGTCAAAAAGATGTACGACCGAAACAGGAATATAAAGTTCATAATAACCGGTTCATCATCGTCTCTTCTGAAGAAAGAATATGCATCTCTCCTCACAGGCAGGGTTATCGCCAGAGAGATCTATCCACTCTCCTTTGGCGAGTATCTCACCTTCACCGGATCGGATCTTCCCGATAAAACACTGGGGTATCTTTTGAACCAAAAACCAATCATAAAGCGGAAATTAACTGAGTATATGAAATACGGTGGCTTTCCAGAGGTTGTTTTGCAGGAGGTGGAGCGGTTCAAGATAGAGCAGCTTAAGAACTATTTCTCCGGAATAATTGCACGAGACGTTCTCATGCGCTATTCCCTGCGTGATGCATCAAAGATAGAGAGGTTGAGCCACCTGCTCGTAACCAGTGTTGCGGCACCGGCGAGCGCAAGGAAACTGGGAACTGCGCTCGGAATCTCACCCCATACCGTTTTAGACTATATAAAAATTCTTGAGGAGGTTTATCTGGTGCAAACTCTTCCGTTCTTCTCTTATTCTTTGAAAGAACAGACGTCTCGTCAGAGAAAGATATACTGTATCGATAGTGGGCTTAAAAATGCGATAAGTTTCACATTCTCAAAGGGTATGGGCAGGACTGCCGAGAATATCGTGTTTATCAGCCTCAAACGATTGGGTCATGAGATATTCTACTGGAAGAATGAGAAGGGATGGGAAGTGGATTTCGTTGTAAAATCGGGCATGGATATCAAGGAATTGATTCAGGTTTGCTGGGATTTGAGCGATGGAGTAGAGGATAGGGAAGTGAGGGGGTTGGTACAGGCTATGGAGTATTTTAATCTGAGAACGTCTACAATAATAACCGGAGATGTTCTTAAAGAGGAGCGTATCGGGGATGCAACTGTCGAATTTGTGCCTCTGTGGTTGTGGCTGGTGAGGGTGGATTCTCGGGTTTGGGCGGGGGATTGAAGGTTTACGGGGGGGGGGGTGGCGGTGGCTCGGTTGTAGGCGCATCGGAAAACCAGGGCGGGATTGAAACTGCATCTGCATCCGGCACCGCCAAGCATTATGTAGCATCACGACAGATTAAGCAGCGATGATGCGGAGAATCAGTAAAAGACAGGTTCGCCGGTACCGAACGCTCACAAACGTTGCGATCAAGTACGGTTTCGGATATTTGGTTGACCGGTTCAATCTCCACCCTGTACGGTCAGTGAAGGACCGTATCTCAGGGGTTCCCAAGGCGCATCTCGAACTCTCAGATCCGGAGCGGCTGAGACTGATGCTTGAGGAACTCGGACCGACCTACATCAAGTTCGGGCAGATCTTGAGCACACGATACGATATTCTCCCGAAAGAGTACATAAAAGAACTCGAAAAGTTGCAGGACACGGTGCCGCCATTCAGCCATAATGATGCGTGCCGCATCGTTGCAGAGGAGTTTGGAATGCCGATCGATGAGATATTTGCGACATTCTCCTGCGAGCCATTTGCATCGGCATCCTTAGGGCAGGTGCATCTCGCTACGCTGCCGGGCGGCGACCGGGTCATTGTGAAGGTGCAGCGCCCCGGCGTCAGGGAGGTCATCGACTCAGACCTCCGGATTCTCCGCGATCTCGCACACTTTGCGGATCAGCACATCAGGGAGGCGAGAGCCCTAAACCCGGTCGGCGTCATATCCGAGTTCGAGCGGATCATACGCGCAGAACTCGACTACACGCTCGAAGCGCAGAACGCAGACGAACTCAGGGGGAACTTCAGCGATGACCCGACTGTGAAGATCCCGAAGGTCTACTGGGACTACACCAGATGGCAGGTGCTGACGATGGAGTTCATCGACGGCATCAAGGTCTCTGATCACGAAGCGATCGAGCAAGCAGGCTTGGATCGCAAAATCATCTCCCGCAATTTCGCGACTTCGTTTCTGAAACAGATATTCCTGCACGGGACGTTTCACGGGGATCCGCATCCTGGAAATGTGCTTGTGATGGAAGGCGATGTCGTTGCGTTTATCGATTTCGGGATAATCGGGCATCTCGACCAGGTGATCAGAGCGGATCTTGTGGACTTCTTTATCGCGCTTTCAGAGAATGATGCCGATTCCGTGATCGATGTGCTTGCGCATATCGGCATCATCGACTACAATGAGATCGATCTCCCACAGTTCAGGTTTGAGATATCGAACATGATCACCAAATACTACGGGATGTCGCTTCGATATGTGAATACCGGTGTCATGATGCGTGAAATGATCAGCATGATCCTGAGATACCATGGAAACGTTCCATCAAACCTCCTGCTCCTCTCAAAGGCGTTGATGATCGAAGAGGAGGTCTGTTCGCAACTCGATCCGGATTACAACCTTCAGGATCTGGCGAAGCCGTTCATACACAATCTGGTGATGGAGCGCATGCACCCGAAGCGGATCGTAAGGGAGTGGCTGCGGATGATACCCGGATTCGGGCGGCTCGTGCGCGGCTTGCCGCACAGGCTGGACCAGATCCTCCTGCGGGCTGAGAAAGGGACGCTGCGCCTCGAGTTTGAGCATCACGGGCTCGATCATATAGTTTCGGAACTCGATGTCATGAGCAACCGCATCTCTTCAAGCATGATCATCTCTGCGCTCATAATCGCGTCAGCGCTCGTCATACAGTCGGGCATGAAACCGTTTGTATGCGGGGTTCCAGTGCTTGGCATCATCGGATTCGTGATCGCAGGCATTCTCGGTATGGGGCTCGTGCTCTCGATACTGAGGTCGGGGCGGTTCTGACGCGGATCTGTGCCGCCGCCGATTCGGGGGTGGCAATCAATGAACCAGGCCATTCTCCTGAAAACTATAATAACCTTTTTTGGAAATAATAATGTGGTCGAGCACCTTGATCCCCAGAATCCTGCCAGCTTCTGTCAACTGTTCATGGATCTTCAGATCGCTGTTGCTGGGTTCAAGCGCACCGGACGGATGGTTGTGGGCAAAGATCACAGAAGCGGCTCTGTCCGTTATCACGTCAGCAAAAACCTCACGCGGGTGTACCTGACTCCGATCCAGCAACCCCACAGTCACGGTTCTATTTTCAATTACTTCATTAGCGCCATTAAGAGAGATGCAAATAAAATATTCCTGCTGCTTGTTGGTTATTCGGTCAATCAAGGGTAACACGTCCTCAGCTTTAGTTATCTTGACTGTTTCCACAACGATGTGCCGTCTTGCAAGCTCAAAACCGGCTAAAATCTGTGATGCTTTTGCAAGCCCGATGCCTTCGATCTTCGTGAGTTCTTCTAACGACAGATCGCCTTTCTTTCCCGATATCGCTTTAGCTACCTTAGAGGAGAGCGACATCACATCCAGCCCATTACCACCGCTGCCCAGGATGGCTGCGATCAATTCAACATCCGATAGGGATTTCGCGCCTCGTTCCTTCAGCTTCTCCCTCGGACGGCTGAATTCAGGCAGGTCTTTGATCCGTTTCATCTTTTGTTGATGGTGTTTTGTTTATAATTATCATACCCACTCCACACAAAGCACCTCAGCTTGTTCCAACCGTCTGCGTAGCCTTTTCTTGCTTGTCGGGCGGGTAGCCGTACTTGCGAAAAATCCGCTTGACGATTACGCGAATTTGAGCGCGGGCGTTCTCCCGGACAGTCCAATCTATGGTAACACTCCACCGAACTGCGGCTACAAGTTCCTGTGCAATGGTTTTCAGGGTCTCATCACCCAACACCGCAACAGCGCTGTCGTTAACTTCCAGTGCGTCGTAAAAAGCGATCTCATCGTCGGCCATGCCGAGTTCTTCACCCCGCTTGTGAGCCTCACGCATCTCCTTTGCAAGCTCGATGAGTTCTTCGATGACCTGAGCGGCTTCAATTGCACGGTTCTGAGCCGGTCCATCAGTACGACCTGATCGTAATCATGGCGTTCGGAGGCGGGACCGAATGCGATATTGTAACCGAGGCTCTCGAACCATGTCAGTGTCACATCTTCCAGGTTGGCTAGATCGGAA
>QBUV01000092.1:32059-39007 GCA_013572355.1 Candidatus Methanogaster sp. | reverse complement strand
GTAGGTTCGGGAACCATACCAAAACATCGCCACCAACCCCACGGTTCACTGTATTGCATTGGATATATTCCCTGCTGATAGTCGTAGACACGCCTCTGTGCAGACAAAGTATTAATAAAAGAATCGTCAAACGCAATCCCAAAATCACCTATATTTGGTATATTGAGTAACGAAGGGTCGTGTTCATAGATCCATACTCCCTCCCTCTCATTCCTCTTCACAAAAAACTCCGGATACAGCTCATAATACTTATTCGCCACAGCCCTAAACCCCCACTCTGGCTCATCCACCTTGTACACGATAAACGTAAAGTTCGCATGTCCTGCCCCAATCTTGTCGGTACAGTTCGCAAGCCCAAAGTCATAGTCGATCGAATATCCTCCTGCATCAGTATCATACCCGATCCGGTATATCCTCGGCACATCCATAGGAACAGCAAGACTCAAGCCCTGCGCATCCTCACCAACAAACGTGAATGGATACGTGTTCTGTGTCCGCACTTCCCCGATCCTGTAAACATTCTCATACCGCGCCCCGGATTCGATCTCCCTGCTCTTCCTGATATAATCGCCCCACTGCCATCCGGTGGCGTCCACAGGCAGAACATATTGCACCTGAATTGCCCGGTCCACGCCTCTTAAATCCTGCACATCGCCATGCACCTCGATATACCGGTCTCTCGGTATGTAATCGAATCTGAACGCAATGTCCGAACTGGTCACGTACTGCGTGATGCTGCCATCGTAATTTTTCTCAACCGTGCCCTCCAACGAGATATCTGAAGTGGTTGAAGATACTTCCCTGAAGGAAAAGCCGCCCGGCACTGACAACATTGGCATCTCACTGCCATCTATCGATACGCCGCTGACCGCCCCGCTCTCTGCGAGACTAAATTCGAGACCGTCAGATGCACGCACAGTGAGTTCATCATCCCCCTCAGCCGCCGTCGCCCCCGTCTGATTGACCTCCGTCTCGCTCACATTCCCACTCACATCGACAGTCCGCACACCGATCTCGCAACAGACACCAGAATCAAGCCCGGTCACATTGTAGAACGAATCCGGCGTGACTCCCATATATGTTCCGTTCAGGTGAACCGTCGCATAAGCGAATCGTACATCAGCAGGGTTTGTCCACGTCCAGTTGATCCATGTCCTGCCAGCGGTATGCGCAAGATCACTGATGCCCGGAAGCGGTGCTTCATACACTTCCAGCGCCACATCCTCGACCTGGAACGTGCCGCCACATTCCCACGTATTCATAGACACATAGAACTCGCTGACATTGGGGCTCGTGGTAAAGGTGATCTCCTTTGTTGCCCAGTCGTAACATCCGCTGAAACTCAGGTTATGCGCCACAATCTTTCTGCCACTACCGTCAACTTCCATCGCGGTGACGAACGGTGCATAAGTCCCATTAAGATCGCTGCTGATGCCCCGCGCAGAAAAGATATACGATGTATCAGGTTCCGCCTCCACCATATAGACGCCGGATGGAGCCATTCCACCCTCGCCCGCGCCATCACTTCCGCCCTCTGCGTCCGGTTCCTGCCATACCGGCTCAGGTTCCTGACTTCCGCTCTTTGTGCCGCCGATTCCGGAAAAGCCTGCTTGTGCCAGGTCAGTGTTATCCGCTCCTTCGGCACCTTCTGCAGCATCAGAAACCGCACCCCCCGCGCGGCTTGCGGTTACGTTAACCCCGTAACCTGCAGCAAGACCCCCTGACCTTGCAGCAGATAACCCATTAGATGTGTGCGAGATCTGTTCGTTGGATGTGAATGGAACCGCAAAAGTTCCGGATGTTACTGCGAATAGTAAAAGCGATATAGACGCGATTGCCAGCAAACACCCGCTGTACGGGTGGTGCCCGCGGTACTGGTTATGTGTTTTTTTTGGAAATGCTGCGCTATACATGGTGGTAACCCCTTATCTCATTATTATTATGAGATGTGGAAAGGAAAATGCCCCCACTCCCTCCCACATACAGCTCATAATAATAATGATTATGATGCTCATAGTATAAAAAGTTAACGGTCGCGCGTCATGCCAGCTAAAACCTTGTGTCATGTCAGGTGAAGACCCCACCGTCGCCGGGTAGACGCGTCGCTACCGGTTTTGACGTGCCAGACATCATCACGACCCGGGTTGTGGTAGCAGCAACAGACGCGATCCTGCACCGACGCGATCCTGCCGTCTGCCGAGAGGGACGATCTGAAAAGAGGCAGATCAAGAGCGAATGTGTGGTCAAGCCGCTGCAAGCGCATCACCTGGATCTGGTGTGCGGTTTGAAGATCAGGGATCGAGGATAACCCTCAAAAAAGCTTAACAAGCCTCGGGCGGGAATTGAACCCGCGACCTCGTCCTTACCAAGGACGCGCTATACCGCTAAGCCACCGAGGCGCAGGTCTCTGATTGCTGCGGATTGATTATGAACATTTCGGTTCGCGGTGGCGGTGGCGAGCAGTTACGCGGATTTGTTGACGGTCACGAGAAAACCATTAATACCCGCGCAGTAACCATCAGTACAGATGACCCACCGTGTTGCGATCGTCTTTGACTCATCCGGTACGCTGATGAATACGTACAGGGTGGCAAAGGATATGGAAAGTGGAGGTACGCTTTACGATACAGTCGCCCTGCATCTCGTCCGCGAGTCCCAGGCGCTCGTTGCAATCGATATACATCCGGATATGCTCCCAAACTATCCGCCGGATCAGGTTCTGCCGCGTTTTATTGCTGAGAACAAGATCGATATAAACATCGGCTGTGCAAGCGATGATATCACGACTGACGATGTCCGGAATATGTTAAAACATGGATTGGGGGGTGCTCGCGTCTCTGATCTCCTGGACGTGGTATCAGCGGTGAGAGAGAAGTGTAAAGACATCTTTTATATCGGAACCGGATTCGTGATCGACGTGCCCACAGGAGCGATTCATTACGTGGTCTGTTCAGGCGGAAAACTCTTCGATGGCGCAGAAGCAACGATAGCAAAACTTGCAGATTGCGCAGATCTGTACATCGCATCCGGCGACAGTATGCGAAATCTGTCAGTGCTCGCGGATCGTCTGAAGATTCCGCATGATCATGTGGTTCCGGTTGCAACCCCGCACATCAAGGAGCGCCTCATCATGGATCTTAAGAAAACTCATGACACAGTCGTCATGGTCGGCGACGAGATTAACGACCTTCGCGCGATCAGGGCGGCAGATGTGGGAGTGCTGACGATGCAGCAGTGTTCTGATAAATTGCAGAAATTATGCGATAGCGCGGATATACTTATACCGGATATCTCAGCTCTTCCGGATGTTATCAGGGAGATAGAGCTATCCGGGCCCCTGGCAGAATGTCTCACCAGCCGCGCGTCTGCAACGTCTCCACGTCGGAAAGCGTCCTGATATCGATCCCTTTCATCTGGCCTCCGAGACCTTTCGAGATCTCGGCGAGAACATCGGGCTTATCATAGTTATTGACAGCTTCTACGATTGCGTTCGCCATCTTTTCCGGATTCTCTGCCGTAAAAATACCTGATCCAACAAAGACGCCGTCCACTCCGAGATACATCATCAGTGCAGCATCAGCCGGAGTTGCAACGCCTCCTGCTGCAAAGTTAACCACTGGCAGCCGCTGGAGCTTCGCGGTCTCTTCGACCAGTTCGAATGGGGCTTCAATCTCCCTTGCAACTCTTGCAAGTTCCTCCTTGTTCTTCCCTTTCAGGGACCGGATGCTTCCGGAGATCAGTTTCGTATGCCTGACCGCTTCCCGCACATCGCCGGTGCCTGCTTCTCCTTTCGTCCGGATCATCGCGGCGCCCTCTGCTATGCGCCGCAGCGCCTCGCCGAGATTGCGTGCGCCGCACACGAACGGTACTGTAAATTCAGTCTTATCGATATGGAATTCATCAGCAGGCGTCAGCACCTCTGACTCATCGAGCATATCAGCACCGATCGCCTCGAGGATCCGCGCTTCCATGGTGTGCCCGATCCTCGCCTTTGCCATCACGGGAATCGTTACCGAGTCGATGATCTCGCAGACGATCTGCGGGTCAGCCATCCTCGCAACACCGCCCTGCTTCCTGATCTCGGATGGAACCGCATGGAGCGCCATCACAGCAACCGCACCAGCCCCCTCTGCAAGGACCGCCTGCGCAGGCGTTGTCACATCCATGATCACGCCGCCTTTCTGCATAGCAGCGAATCCCCGCTTCAACAGTTCGGTACCGTGCCTGAGTTCATTTAAATCCATTTATCCACCTCAAACCGTATAATTCATATAATTCTTGTCTCTGTTCGCAAATCGCCTGTCAACATTGTCGATGATAGCAAACAGCCTCTTCTCGAGTTCATCGAATGCCAGTTCATTGCTGTGTACACTGATCTCGATGTCACCGACCGATATCGTGATCCCGTTGTCCAGTTGTATTTCGGACATGGTCTCACCTTCCGATTGCGTCTGCTCTTCTTCATCGCACAAGTTCATCACCGTTCTGATAGCCATGCATTGCTCGATCTATAGATCAGAGGTACATTAAACTTTCTGGTTGTCTGCTTTCGTATCCGCCCCATCGCGTCAAAAAAGTTTAATTGATATTACAACCTCTTTCACACAACGATAAAATCACAATGACACAAAATAACACCCCCCGAGTGCTCATCGCTGCTGACCGGTCGTCTGCAGGAAAGACCACGGTCTGCACCGGGATCATGGCTGCGCTTAGCAAGCATCTGGACGTGCAGCCATTCAAGGTAGGTCTCGATTACATCGATCCGAGTTACCACACACTCGCGTGTGGAAACCGGTGCAGGAATCTTGACGGCTACCTGATGACAGAAGATGCTGTGCTCGAGACATTCTCCCATGCACTGGACGAGAGGAATGCTGATTTAGCCATCATCGAGGGAGTTCGGGGGTTATACGAAGGATTCGAGGGGTTGAGCGATCTTGGAAGCACAGCTCAAGTAGCAAAGGCACTGAAATGTCCTGTGATCCTCTTAATCGATGCGAGGAGCATCACACGAAGCGCAGCCGCGGTGGTCATGGGCTATAAGGCATTCGATCCGGAGGTTGATATCAGAGGCGTGATCCTCAACAAGATCGGGGGCGGAAGACACGCTGAAAAGGCGGTATCCGCTATCGAGCACTACACTGGCATCCCTGTCATCGGCACGGTTCCAAGAGACGATGCCATGGGGCTTACGATGCGGCATCTGGGTCTGGTTCCTGTGAACGAGGGCAGGCAGTCCCCTGAATTCAGGGAGCGCATCTCTAAGATAACAGAGATCGTTTCAGAGAACATCGATCTTGAGCGACTGACCGATATCGCAGAGACTGCGGAACCGCTTGAGGTCGGAGAACCTTCGATCTTTGCGGAAGGTGGCGCCAGCGGCAGCGCGAAGGTCAGGATCGGTGTTGCTCTTGATGAGGCGTTTAATTTCTATTATGCGGATAACATCGATCTTCTGAGGTTGCATGGCGCAGATATCATCTATTTCAGTCCGCTTCATGACAGAGCACTCCCTGATGTGGACGGCATCTACATAGGCGGCGGCTATCCCGAACTCTTTGCAAGGGAACTCGAAGCGAACAAGCGCATCCGGCAGAGCATACGAAAGGCATCCTCTGGTGGCATGCCGATATACGGCGAGTGCGGCGGGCTGATGTATCTTGCAGAGCAGATCGAGACAAAGAGCGGCATGCACGGGATGTCCGGCGAGGCGTTCGAGATGGTCGGCGCAATCCCGGCCACGGTTGAGATGGGCGGCAAGGTCGTGAGTTACAATATCGGCTCGTTCACGACGGATACGCCGATCGGAGGAGTCGGTGACTCGTTCAGGGGGCATGAGTTCCATCATTCGTCAATCACGGATATCGGCGATGCCAGCTTTGCGATCCGGCTTACGCGGGGAGTCGGGATCAAAGATGGCTGGGACGGGATTATGGTCGAGAACACGCTTGCAGGATATGCGCATCTCCATGCATGTTCATACCTGCGGTTCGCTGAAGCGTTTGTCGATGCATGCCTGTAAGGGATGCGTCCCAGTTAATATATAAGCAGTTTTATAATTAAACCGATCACCACCGAATAAGTGACATTAACCATCGTTCCTGCAAGAAAGAATAAAGAATTTTTAGTCATATCGTCTCTGCGAACAATGGTTTTTGCAGCGAATATCACCGACAGCGCGGTATATGCGTCCAGAATCACAAAGGAAAGTATCAACAGATTTTCACATTTCCCGATTATGAAACCAGTATCACGCGCTTCCTTACCAATTTTTCGGCTTATGGGTTCTCCTGAGATCTTAGACAGGATGTAGTTCACTACGATCCCGCTTGTAGCAAGTAAAACAACATATCCTCCTACAAGGATGATTGTTTCGGTTGGGTTTATGTGTTCGATCATTATCTACATCCCGTTCCCGATGTTTGACGGTAATTACGCAGCACAAGACTTAAATTCTCTTCAATTGCCTTGATCTCCTTCCACATCGAACGGTTAAGTATTTTTGAGACTGCTTGCTGGGTTATTCCCAAATTTTCTGCCACAACGGATTGATTTTTAGTTCGTTCGTATTCCCTGACTACCTGGCGCTGTCTTGCAGACCAATTTCTCTTCAGCAGCAAAATTAAATTGATCTGTCCGGCTATTACGGTATCGATTATCGTGTCGCCGACAGACATATCGAAGATCAATTTTGAGCTTTTGAGTCTATGCAACATGTCTGATGCCCGATGAAATGCGGAGCCGTCCATCTTTGTCACGTTTCTGGTTTTTACGGCAGTATCGATGTAATCAAAGACCAGCGCGAAACGCATCGAATTTGGGTGAAGTTCTTCTGATATGGTGGCGATAACCCCATAAGCGCTCGATATACCCGATAACACGCCCCCTATTTCGTCAATCCCTTTTAAAATTTTGAAATCTGCATACAGATCTTCTGCATACAGG
>QBUV01000092.1:22785-32049 GCA_013572355.1 Candidatus Methanogaster sp. | reverse complement strand
TACAGGACATTTATTTTTTTACAAGTTTCCTCAACTCTATTTTGAAAATCCTCCCGCTCGCTTATCCGGCGGGATTGGACAACATCGCCCAACAGCACGTAGAGCTTCTGTTTCATAGTTCGTAATATCTCAGTCATCACATATAAAAACAACCTATGTTGGTTGTAATCTATTATACAACTGTAAAAGTTGTAATTTGTGATACAACCATATCAGTTGTATATGCATGCCTGTAATGAACCTGAGCCAGACCCATAGCCGGGGTGATCACAGCCCCCACATCTCAAACCCGATGATCGGCTGGTCCAGCCCAAAGTTCAGTATCACCCCGGGATGCACCTCTCCAAAGACTCCGGCACGCCTGCCGCCATCAACAATAATGTCTGCCCGCCTGCCCTCGATAAACGCAGGATCGTCTGACTCGGTGATCTCGTAAGCAACCACTCGTTCGTGCATCACAGCATCCACTATTGACCTGACCTCGCTGAAGTTCGCACGAGGGTCAATTGCGACCGCGGCAAGATGCACAGCATTCCTGCCGGAAGCGACCACATCCCCGACCTCGAAGATGCGCTGCGGCAGTTCCCGGTGCTGGTTAAACGAGAGTATCTCAAGCAGGTTCGGAAGGATCGTCGTGCGCAGCATCGTCTGCTCTATTGTGATCGGGTGCATGACCTGTGTGGCGCTTGTGTACGGTCTCTGCATCTTCTCGAAATGCACGGTCTCGCTTGTAAGCGTAAACGGCATGACCTCGTAAAAACCAAGTCCCACCATGATATCGCGAAGATCCGCCTTTGCGAGGGATATGGGGTGCTCTTCCCCGATGGTCATCGTCTCAGGAAGCACCGATGCGATTCTTTCGTACCCATACCCGATCGCAACGTCCTCGAATATGTCATAATCATGCATGATGTCTGCACGGTACGCGGGCACGCTCACCTCGATTGCATCGTCAGAGAGCGGTTGCGCCCCAAAGCGCATCCGTCTTAGGCACTGCATGATCTGGTCGCGGCTAATATCCAGCCCGAGCAGAGCGTTTGCATCCCTAACCGATATCCGGCGCGTCGCAGGATTGAGGTTCGGTGTCGTGCATCCGGTCTCAGGCGCCTCAATCTTTACAGACTCGATCTTCCCGCCGCGTTCAGCAAGTGCGGTTGTTACGATGTTTAGTGCAACAGATACCGATTTGTCCGTGCCGGTAACCTCGATGAACAGATCTTCAGTCTCGTCCCTCACGCGAGTCAGTGTCCCGTTGATGATCGGCGGAAATGATAGCACGTTTCCGAGAGAATCGAGGATCAGAGGATATTTATCGAATTTTTCGACGAGACGTGCGAATTTGACCCCTTTCGGATGCTTGTCCAGAATCTCATCCATCGACATCGGAACATCGAAATCGAGAGGAACGAATTCGAAGGAAGGGTCTGCTGCGATGTACTCAAACGGCGGGGTCACACGGTCGAGATCGTGAACGCCGATCGATACCTTCGAGCGGTTGCGCCCGATTCCCCAGTGCAGATCCTCCTGCAGGCTCATCAGCGACTCTATGGAGTATGGGGTGAATTTGACGCCCTTTACCACTGCGCAGGCAAGATACGGGCGTATCTTTCCGATCTCGCGGTCGGATGTGATCGTGATCCCTGACTGCCCGACCTCGTACTCAGGAATGCCTGTTTCGATATCGAGAAACCCGCGCATAGCCCGGGCTACGCCTTCGACGCTGTAGAGGTCAGGGCGGTCAGGAAAGAACTCGATGTCCATGTAATCGTCATATACGCGCTCGATGTCGGCACCGATCATCGGGATGCGGCCCTGTATCGTATCCCGATCCGTCCCGATCAGATTCTCAAGATCGGTGTAATAGAGGGTGATTACTGGCATGGTAGGGACTTAAGCGCGGTTGTAATTAAGGATTACGAGAAGACGTGGATTCAGCAAGAGCGCGTTCATTATCCATCCTGATGGCAAGCAGCGAGAGGTATAATAATGTGTATGCCAATATATTAATGAGGAGCGTGTACACGATGATCGGGCTATCGATGCCGCCGCCTTCGCTTGTCAGGTCGGGATGCAACAGTGGAGTCCAGAGTTTGATCGAGAGGTAACTCATCGGCACAGCCGCGAATGCAATGATTCCGAATACCGCCGATGCCCGTGCACGGCTCTCTGACCCCATCGCACGCCGTAGCATCACATACGCTACATACAGCAGAAACAAGATGAGTTGGAAGGTAAGGCGCGGAGTCCATTCCCAGTAGATGCCGCTCCATGCGCTACTTGCCCAGATCATACCGCTTACGAGATTAAGAGCGCAGAAAACAGTGCCAATTTCAGCAGACGACGCCGCAAAGACATCCCATTTTATCGCGGAAGTCTGGAGATACCGGATGCTCGCTACGAATACCAGAAAGAACGCCAGATATGAGACCCATGCGAGCGGGACATGGAAATAGAATATCCTGTAACTCTGGACCTGGTTTTGCCATTCGTCGTCGCTCAATAGCGGTGGTTGTTCACCCGGGTTGATCGCGGGGCTCGTGAAGACCAGGTAGGTCGCCGCGATCAGGACTACAGCGGTTATCAGGTAGAGTATCGTGCGTTTATTCATATTTACAGGTAAGCCATCCATTCAGCCATCGAGTACCCAAATCCTTCCATCAACTCGAAATCGACCTCCCCGAGCGGCAGGGGTTCGTTCTTGCATAATCGTATTGTTCCGCATTCTTTGTAGCATGCCCTGCATGGTTCCATGAAAGTTGATGCGGCACCTGATATATTAAACGCTTGGGTGAGGCGGTGAGTCGTGAACGCCCGCCCCGATAACAACATTTATATACCACCACGCAATAATAATTACCATGGACGATATTGATCAGTCACTGGTCTACTTCGTATGCGGTGTGTGTGGGTTCACATTCCAAGCAGATCCGAACTTCATTCCGGTCGCCTGTCCACAGTGTGGGAGCGAGAATGTCGCGCGGACCTGAAACAGAACTATGAACTCACGCAGGCGGCTTTGCGACCAGATGCACATCCCCGGTTCCGAGATTGATCGGCTGCCCGACGATCACGTTCTCGGTGACGCCGCTTAACTCATCGATGTCACCGCGTATGCCGGCGTCGATCAGGTGATTCACAGTCACCTCGAATGCAGCCCGAGCAAGAATGCTCGCTTTCTCGCCTGATAGTCCGTGCCTTCCGATCTGCTTGACCTCTCCGTCGCAGGTCATCATGTCTGCTGCAAGCATGATGTGTTTTACATCCACGATTAACCCCTGTTCGCGCAGTGTCTCCATGATCTCCTTTATGATCGAGTTTCTGGCAGCCTCGATCCCGAAGACCTCGCACATCTCGCCTGGGTGGTTGGAGGTAGTTCGGGCAGGATCGACACCCTCGATATCGAAAACCTCATGAAGTGCTGTGCCTTCGGTATAGAGCACGTATTCAGGACCTTCCTTCTGTATAACCACCCTTGGAATCGCCTCAATACCTTTGATCAGTACTTTCTTAAGATTCCTGCCCAGCTGCACCAGGGAACCAAGATTGGACTCCTTCGGACTGAGCTTGAGTGTGTACCCCTCCACCTCGATCGGGATCTTTAGTTTGGCTTCGAGTTTTTCGATGATATCGGATAGTGTCAGGTCTCGTTCATACAGGGTATCCTCATCCACCTCGATTAAGATCCGTAAATTTGCGCGGTCTGTAATAATTCCGCCCAGATCGGGGATTGTCGTATTCTGGATAGCCCATGCGACACCCTGAGCTTTCTTCTTGCTTACGCCGTCTTTCAGGTACACGGTCATCACCGGTGTACTCGGATTCTTTCGCGCATCAAGGATCTCGATCAACCTCGGTAGCCCGAGCGTTACGTTGATCTCGGCGACACCGGCATAATGGAAGGTACGCATCGTCATCTGTGTGCCGGGTTCGCCTATCGACTGCGCGGCGACCACACCGACCGGATCGCACGGCTCGATGCAAGCAGCCGCATATCCACTCATAACATGGTCGATGATCTCATCCAGTTGTTTCCTGGTCGGTTTGACTTCCAGAAGTTCCTCTCGCAAGGTGTCCTTGATCTTTGGCGGCAATGAGAGCGTGCTTACACTCTTCTCGATACTATCTGCTGTTACGGTCATTCTGGTACCTCCATCACGTCCTTTACAATTCGCTGTATATGGGTGCGATCGAAGCCGCGTGACGGGTCGACTCCGTCCTCGCCGTATTTTGCCTGCACGACCACGCCACGGGTATCCCTGACCGTACCGTCATGCTGCGCCTCCAGATCCTGAAGCGCATTCACCATCCTCCGCTGGAGATACCCTGACTGGGACGTCCTGACAGCAGTGTCCACGAGACCCTCCCTGCCACCGATGGCGTGGAAGAAGTACTCGACCGGGGAGAGCCCGCTCTTATACGATGCCTGTACAAATCCGTGCGCCTCTGCGCCGCGATCTCCTTTCTTGAAATGTGGAAGCGTTCTACCGGAGTAACCGCGCTGGATGCGGGCACCCCGCACCGACTGCTGCCCGACACACGCAGCCATCTGTGCAAGATTCAACATCGAGCCCCTGGCTCCTGAAACCGCCATCGCAACTGCTGAGTTGTCGATACCAAGATGTAATCCTGCCTTGTCGCCAGCCTCGTCACGAACCCTTCCGAGAATCTGCATGATCCGAAGCTCAAGCGTCTCTTCAGTGGATCTCCCCGGAAGCGTGTCAAGCTCTTTATGTTCATACTTGTCGATCAGACTTGCGATACTATCCTTTCCGTACATCGCGTCCTTATTGATCTCCTGTATCTGTTTGACCGCCTCTTTCGGGATATCCTCATCATCGATTCCGAAACTGAACCCGTGATACATGATGCCCCGGATCGCAAGGTTTGTCATAGTGTCAATAAACGCTGCCCCGGCAGCAGGTCCGAACTCCCTGATGATCTTGTTTACGACTTTTCCCTTAAACGCGCCGATCGATTTCTCGTCGATGGTTCCACAGAGCAGTTCTCCATTCTTTATGACGACATAAGCATCGTTCGGGCAGTTCTCCTTCTTGCATTCGGCACATTCCTCGCATATCTCTGCCTTGTATTCGAGGTTTAACCCTTCCGGCAGAATCTGGCTGAATATCTGCTTTCCGGTCCAGTATGAGGTTCCATCCTCGATATGATCGGGCGGCGGCAGGTCGCGCACCCCCGATTTCCGCAGGATATCAAGTGCGCTGTTCTTATCAATCGCCTTCTCGCGCGTCAGCAGGAACATGCCTGTTATGTGGTCGTGTATCCCGCCGATGATCGGACCGCCAAATCTTGGCGAGAGGATGTTCTCCTGAACCCGCATCAGTATCACCGCCTCTGCCCTTGCCTCCTCGTTCTGCTGTACGTGGAGGTTCATCTCATCGCCATCGAAATCAGCGTTGTACGGCGGGCAGACTGCGGGATTTAACCTAAACGTCTTTCCGGGCATGACCTTGACCTCATGCGCCATGATGCTCATCTTGTGAAGCGACGGCTGCCTGTTGAAGAGTACGATGTCGCCATCCTTGAGGTGCCGATCCACGAACCATCCGTATTCGAGCATCCCCGCGATCTCCTCACAGGTCGTATCGCTGATTCGCAGTCTGTGCCCATCGGTCCGGATCACGTAGTTCGCGCCCGGGTGATTGGTCGGACCGCGGCGCACGTACTCCCTGAGTTCCTCGATGTTTCTCGGCACAACCTTGAACGTGAGCGTCAGTTCTTTTGCAATCGCCTCGGGAATGCCGACCTCGTTTATTGACAGGTTGGGATCCGGCGAGATGACAGTCCTTCCGCTGAAATTGACACGCTTTCCAGAGAGGCTGCCCCTGAACCGCCCTTCTTTCCCTTTCAGGCGCTGGGAAAGGGTCTTCAAGGGTCTTCCGCTCCTGTGCCTTGCCGGAGGTATCCCTGAGACGCTATTGTCCATAAAAGTGGTTACATGGTACTGCAAAAGTTCCCAGAGATCCTCAATGATCAACTGCGGCGCGCCCGCTTCCTTGTTCTCCTGGAACCTCTGGTTTATCCTGATAATATCAACGAGTTTGTGTGTCAGATCGTCCTCGCTGCGCTGCCCTGTCTGGAGCGTGATCGACGGGCGCACCGTTACAGGCGGCACGGGCAGCACCGTCATGATCATCCATTCAGGGCGCGCGTTATCCGGATCCATACCAAAGACCGGGAGATCTTCATCCGGTATGTGCTCGAACCAGTTCCTGATATCACTTGGAAGCATTTTGTCCCCGTCCTCAGAATACGTGGTCGGTTTTTCGTACGTGATCTTCAGTTGGTGCTCGCCGCAGTACGGGCACACTTCGACCTTGCTTGCCTCGCCAAAGACCTGGTCAACTGCCGAATCGATGGTCTGCCCCTGACTCCTCCGAGCCGAGATCTGCTCGATAGACTCTTTCTTCCGCCCTGCATCCAGAAGCAGCCGGCTGCAACTTCTGCACGTACTCCTGAGCAGATTCCGTATCTGCTTGGCAAACCCGACGTGCACGCAGGGTGCCACCAGTTCTATGTGTCCAAAATGGCCCGGGCACTCCCCAGCCCGTCCGTTGCATGTCTTGCATCGCAGTCCCGGATCGATGACGCCGAGTCTGGGATCCATGAGCCCCATATCGATCGGAAAACCGTCCTCATCATAAGTATCTGCCGTGATAATTCGGGTGACGCTCATATTCCGGTATTCCCGCGGTGATATTAAGCCGAATTTTATCCTTGAGATTTTCTTTGGAGCACTGATCTGTTTCATTGTATACCAGTCTCTAATGTCTGTGGGATAAAGGTTTTGATTCATAAGGTTAATCGTACCTCCGGGTGTTGACGGCCGCCGCATGGGAGCAGGGTTTTATATGAGCGGCGCAACCCGGAGGTTCCAGTGACAGAATAGCCGGCAGACCGGACTTTCGCAGTGCTGGTGAGAAGAACGTGACATCATCGTCGCAAAGTTCTTTATATTGATGTGACATAATAATGATTATTACCGCGTCTATTTTTGAATCCGTTCGCGTGGTTGTGACTGTGCAGCCCTTTTTCACCAGGGCTGCACACTCCAGATCGTTAACCCCTGAATGCCTGCTGCAAATCATGAAACGGTATCGTTCGACACGCGGGCCACGTGCATGACTTAAATTCTGATTATCCTGCCAAGCTGTACAGCAGCAGCACAGGTTCTGCCGGTTTTAGCCACAACTCGGGCATAGCCGGATTCATGGAAGATTCTGTAACACAGGATGACGCGACGCCATCATGCTTGCGCGGAAGTTTCACCCCTCGATCATCATCCCAACCCAGTCGGGTGCGTTCGCAGTGGCATCCGCGCCGCCATCGCCGCCGCGCAACATATCGGTCACAGACTTTAGCACCTGAACCGAGGTCGGATGCATCATCATGAAGAGATCAACACCAGCAAGCGCAAGCGCTAACCCCGTCGTGATCTCCCAGATCGGTCCCCTGTATTCACGGGGTCCCCAGTCCGAGTCCTCCTTGAGTGGCGAGACTGCCATCCACGACTCTCTCGCGCCCCATGCGTTCGTGGTTCCTGACGACATCGGGAAGTTCAGTTCTTTGTCGCCGATTAACCCTGCGAGCCGGATGCGCTCGATGTTTGAATATGCGTAATCGAGACCGTAGCCAAGCGCCGCGGTTGTCGGATCCATCACGATGTCGCAACGCTCGATGCCGCACTGCTTCATCAGTTTGCGGTTGAGTTCCTTCTGCGCATTGATCTCAAGCTGCGTCCACGAGAGGATTGCGTGACCGTACTCCTTTGCCGCAGCTGCGATCCGCTGGTAGTCCATGTTCAAGTTTGCAGACGCGATCAGGCACCGCTCGCCTTCGGCAGCCTCTGCCGCCTTCTCAAGAACCTCTGGGTCCTTATCCGGATTTCCGGATCCCCCGATGATGAGCGGGACATCGACCGCCTGCAAGACATCCTCGACCACCTTCGCCGCATCTGCTGCTGACGTGTCCTTGATCGATGGATCCGTGCTTATCAGGTGGATCGTGACCATATCCGCGCCGAACTTCGAGACCACTTTCTTTGCCCACTCAGCAGGACTTTCGAGCACATCCTCGTAGTTCATGCGCACAGCGCGTGCCATTCCGATGGGCATGTCAAAGACATCGATCGAGACGTAATTCGGATTCGGCATCGGCGCATCGAAGTAGAACGGCAGCGCATGTTCGCCGCCAAGCGTGACCGTCGTTTTGCGTGTGCCGCCGTCCGAGGACGTTGCGCCGAGAACAACCTCCTCGATCCCGTGCTTCCACTCAGGGACCGGGCCCACGTCGAACGATGCCGGGATCAACTCCTGCGGGATCCGAGACTGCACCAGGGGCGGCAGCGTCATCGGCTGCATGGCGGGTAGCATTTGCCCTGCCGGACAGCCCATCATGCCTGCGACGTTATTCAGCCGCGCCGCGATCTGCGCGATCTCGTACCCTACCGCCTGCAGCATTTCCTGACCGCCGCCTCCGCCCTCAAATTCGATCTCGATATCCCCCTCTATCGTAACGCCTTTCAGTTCAAGCACATTTTCGAGCAGTTTGTTGAGATCGGATAGCGTGAGGGTAGTAGTTGTCATGCGGATTCCAATGAGATTGCAGGTTTATTAAATGTTGCAGATTGTTGGGTTCGGCAGGGGCAGCCAACTCTTATCCGGTGCATACTATGGACCGTCGTGGTTGACCGCAGATAATCTTAACGAACATTTGTGAAATCTACGCTCAGGTTCAAGTATCATAACGACCCCATCACGAATGCATGAAACCCACGCGATCCATAAGGCAGTCTTGCAATATCCTCATTGGTATGGGTGCTGATGAACTTAATCTTGAGCGCAATGTTAAGATGAGTGGCAGGAGATCGCTATGTGCAGGCTCTGGACTTAAGTCCGGGGTTTGGTGACTGGGACTGAAAGGAGGTAATATATAAATGAGTATAAAAGTAGGCAACATACTGAGCATATTGCTCGTGGTGATGTGCTTTACAGGTTTATCTGTAGCAGCACCACCAACACTCGAACCAATTGGAAAAACAGCAAAGATTGCAGATTTTACAGAAGGTGGGCACTTGGAGACAGATTTCGGTGTTAACTTTATGGCAGAATGGTGGTACCTAAATGGAGATGCAAGATTGGTCGCAGCTGATGGCGAAATAAGAGATATTGGGTTCTTTGTTATCATGTCACATCAGGAATCTCCTGCGTTTAGTCAGGATTCTGTGAACTTCTCTCATCTACTTAC
>QBUV01000092.1:14902-22775 GCA_013572355.1 Candidatus Methanogaster sp. | reverse complement strand
GCGGATTTATATCAATCTCACGTGAATCTCTCTCATCTACTTACTTCGTATGGGATCTATTTTGACAACGGCACAACAATCTTCAATTATACTGAGACCTACATTCCACAAGCCAGTGTTGGTGATTACATAGCCATAGGGACACCTTATGTGGACTACACGTACCCTGATTACTTAAAGAGATTTTATGGCTCAGCACGCCCGGGGTATAACTTAGATTACACATCTGATGCTGTAGTTATGGATCTGTTCTTCCAGACAAATATAGACAAGACAATAGATCAGGCGGATGAACCTCTTAACTTCATCACATACGGAAATTCCTACGGCACTCTTCATGGCTCGATAATTCTGGACGGCAAAAGATACGATGTCACTCAAGCCGAAGGATACATGGATCACATGATTCCTATTGGCGATCGTCCAGCCACAATGTGTCCATGGCCAATGTCTATGCATGGATGGACTTGGTTCGAAGTGACAACAAAGAAGTACCAAGCTGTTGCTTATGCCGTCAGGAGTCTGGATGATGGTTACGAGAATTATACGTATAAACACCTGACATTGCTGAACAAGCATAATGGAAAAGTGCTGGCAGAGTACTCTGATGATGATATAACGATCACAGAACCTTATTGGATACCGGAGGGTGATTACAACAGGAAAAGACCATCTATGGTTACATTCTCAACCTCTGATTTGGATGTTACCATTAATGCCGAAAACGTGATCTATTTCGATCAATCCAATCCTGATCCTACTAATCCTATTGGATTTGTTGATTTCATGGCTTTTCAACCCGACAATGCAACGATCCAATACAATGGTAATATTGAGGAGGGAAGCGCGTTCTATGAGTATTTAGTTTCGGACATGGGCGTTGTTACTTCACCGGGTTAAATAAAGGAATATGCAAAATATATATAAAAATTGGAAAAAGCTACAGTATTTGTAGCAACGTCTGCGGCAGCTAGCGACTTCGAATCAGAATGACAACGCCGAATATGCATGGATGCCTCGGACTTCCAGTCCGAGTGTGGCGAGGATGGGGCTTCAGGGTAATACATTGGGGCAACCTATTTGCTTGGGAGTCCCTTACTCCATACAATGGCAAACCGGAAGGAATTTCACGAGTTGATACCGATCGGAAGAGCGGAGGAGCTACTCAGATCGATCATCCGCAGCAGCACCGAAACCGTGCCGCTCGATCTGGCATACCACAGCGTCCTTGCAGAGGATGTTTTCGCGCCTATTGATGTACCCTCATTCGATCGTGCAGACATGGATGGCTACGCGGTGCGTGCGGCAGATACGTACAGGGCACGGGAAGAAGAGCCGGTGCAACTTGTGATCGCGGGCAGGATCCCTGCCGGGGACGTTCCATCGCTTACAATTTCTGAGGGCACTGCTGCCGAGATCTCCACAGGCGCGATGCTTCCTGCGGGCGCTGATGCGGTTGTGATGGTCGAGTACACCAAGGAAGGCGGATCTTCGTCTTCGGTCTCGATTTACAGGGCGGTCCACGTATTTGAAAATGTCATGCGGGCAGGAGCAGACATCCGGGGCGGGACGCGGGTGCTCCCGAAAGGCGCGCTTCTCGGATCGCGTGAGGCAGGTGTTCTTGCAGCCATCGGAGTCTCGCACGTCCGGGTTCGCTCGCTTCGCATCGGGATCATCTCGACCGGAAACGAACTCGTCCCTGCGGGCGAGAAACTGGAGCCCGGGCAGGTGTACGATGTGAATGCGCATACAGTATCTGCGGCGGTGCGCGAATGCGGAGCAACTCCGGTTGCGTACGGGATCGTTTCAGATGACGAAAAAAAGACGGTGGAAGTCCTCGAGAAAGCCATTTCAGAGTGCGATCTGATCCTCACATCCGGAAGCACGTCTGCCGGGTCCGGAGACATTATGCCACGCATCCTCGAGGAGTGCGGTGAGGTGCTCGCGCACGGGATCAATATCAAGCCCGGTAAGCCGATGATAATAGCGAAGATGGAAAAACCAGTAATAGGGCTTCCCGGTTTCCCAACATCGGCACTGAGCATGTTTTATTATCTGGTAGCTCCGCGAATACGCGATGTTCTCGGATACGTTGCAGGTGTAGCAGCGAGACCGCAGCAGGCTGTACTCGGATCAATGATACAGTCGGCAGGAAGGCATCAACTCCTGCCGGTGGCGCTGGTGCGGGGGATGGCGTATCCTGTGATCAAGGGTTCAGGCGCAATTACAGCGCTCGCATCCGCGGACGGGTTTATCGAGATCCTTCCCGAGACTGAGATCATGGAAGCAGGAGAGACAGTCGAGGTCACGCTCTTTGGGGATGCGGCTGCAGATGATCTCGTATTCGCGGGAGCGGCGTGCGATGAGGTGAACCGGATCATGGAGCTGCTTCCGTTTCGTGTGCGAATGATCTACACCGGAGTTGCCGCCGGAATCGATGCTCTGCGGAACGGAATAGCAGATATTGCAGGAATTCCTCTTTCCACAGATGAACTGCCTGATATGGATGGCGTTTCGGTCATACATGAATTTCTGCACGGAGATGAGGCGTATACGCTCATGGTACTTCACGACCGGATCGATTCTGATAATGTAAAGGCGTTTCTTTCGGCGATCGGGGATGCCGGTGCTGTATGACGGCGAGGGGCGCAACGTCGGTACTTACCCCATATTGTGTGGATATCCGCATATAAAACCACGAGATTACACGAGGTTAGCACAGAAATCTTGTGGAAATCGGTGTAATCTTGTGGTTCCTGCCACAAGTTACTCGAGCATGTACGTTTGATGTGAGTTGTTGAGGCGGCTTACTTTCGAAACAAAATTGGGGGTCGTGTCGCCCCTGATATCGCGACAGTTTTTTATAGATCGTGAACACAGGTTTGACTTATATGTCGCAATGGAAAGAGACGCTGGAACGAATCGGGCTTGCACTCGGAATCTCGATGCTGCTCGGAATGCTGCTGCTACCGGGATTTCGACCCGCTGTTGCCAACGGCGTCGATGTACTGCTCGGACCGCTGCCTACTATGCTGCCGATTCACATCACGCTCTTTGTGATGGCAGCACTAACCGGGCTCTATGCCTCACTCATCCAGAAGTACACCATCGACTGGGAACTGATGCGCACATTCTCTGAAAAGATGAAAGGGTTTCAGAAGGAATATCGGGAAGCGCAACTCGCAGAGAATAAACAGAAGTTAAAGAAACTTGATGAGAAGCGTGCTGCAATGATGGGCGATCAGGGCAAGATGATGAAACAGCAGTTCAAACCGATGGCATACATCAGCATCATCTCGCTGCCGCTCTTCTTCTGGGCATGGGCGTACGTCGAAGCCAATCCGGGCTTTGCCATAACGTTCCCGTTCTGGGGAGTAAAATCGCTTGGCGAAACTGCTTTTCTTGGCATCCAGTACTGGATCGTCTGGTACATGATATGCTCACTACCGGTCAGCCAGGTGATCAGGAAGGCGCTGGATATCGGCGGAGCATGATTCAATGCTCGGTATCATCACCGGCACAAGTCTGATTGGAGAAGAGTTCAAAGGCAGGGAATGTAGAACGAAGACCGTACGGACCGGATACGGCGATGTGGAGATTTTCGAGGAGGGTGACGCCATCTTCCTGCCGCGCCACGGCATTGCTATGGATACGCCGCCGCACCGGATAAACCACCGCGCAAACATATCGGCACTCAAAGAATCAGGCGTGGATGGTGTGGTATGCGTCTGCTCGACAGGCAGTCTGAATCCGGAGATACCGCCCGGCACACTGGTTGTCCCGCACGACTACATAAACTTCGGAGTGCCACTAACATTCTACGACGATGAGATACGGCATATCGTGCCAGAACTCGATGAGGGATTGCGTAGCAGGATCGCCCGGGCGAGTCGCGGAAAGGATGGGGGCGTCTATGTGCAGACGCACGGACCCAGATTCGAGACAAAGGCGGAGATCAGAGTTCTCGGGCAGTTCGCTGATGTCGTCGGCATGACGATGGCAAACGAGGCAACCCTCTGCTGCGAGGCAGGAATCCCTGTTGCAGCGCTCTGCACGGTCGATAACTATGCAAACGGTGTTGCCGCGCAGGAACCGGGCTTGAGCTATGAGGCGATCATCGGAAATATTGAGAGGAACCGTGAGATGGTCACAGATATAATCATGAAGCTGATCAGATGAGTCTGCTCTTAAGAGATACCGAAAACTACGGAAACGTCTACATCGAGGACACCGCGATCGCTGAGATCGGCTGCGGCGCGTATGATGTAGATACCGTGATCGACGCGAAGAGAAAGGCACTCGTGCCCGGCTTTGTGAACACGCACACCCACGCAGCGATGACGCTCTTTCGCGGGTATGCCGACGATCTTCCCTTGCAGACGTGGCTTGCGGACTGGATCTGGCCAGCAGAAGCGAAACTGACCGGGGAAGACGTCTACTGGGGCACAAAACTTGCATGCCTTGAGATGATAAAGACTGGCACGACCGCGTTTAACGATATGTACTGGCACGCCCTGGAAAGTGCTAAAGCGGTTGATGAGATGGGGATACGCGGCGTTATCAGTAACGTCTTCATCGATATTGATGGCAGGACTGACAGGTCAGAAGAAGAGGCGCAAAGGGAAACTAAGAGACTGATCACGAAACTAACGAAGGATTACTCGGATCGGGTGATCCCCGCACTTGGTCCGCACGCCATCTACACCGTCTCAGAGGAGAGTCTTATGTGGATCGCAGAGTTTGCAAGGGAAGAGAATCTGTTGACCCATATCCACGTTTCGGAGACCGGACAGGAGGTCACAGACTGCATCGAGAAGAATGGTATGCGCCCTGTCGAGTACCTCGACCGGATCGGGTTTCTCGGTCCGAATGTCGTTGCAGCGCACTGTGTCTGGCTCGATGACAAAGAGATATCGCTGCTTGCGAAACATAATGTTAATGTGTCGTACAACCCAACTTCAAATATGAAACTCGCTGTCGGAGAGAATGTGAGATACCCTGCACTCTGTGCTGCAGGAGTTAACGTCTCGATAGGTACTGATGGGTGCGCGTCCAACAACAACCTAAACATGCTCGAGTCGGCAAAGTTCGCATCACTTTTCCAGAAATCAGCAACGAACCAGCCGACCATGATGCCAGCGCGCGATGCGCTTTCGATGGTCACGAAGCATGGCGCACAGGCCCTGCGCATAGGGCGGGGGGGCGGCGAGATAACAGTAGGTGCGCCAGCAGACCTGCTCTTGGTCGATCTGCAACTGCCCGGTATGACGCCACTTCACAACCTCGACTCGAACCTGATATACGCGTCCTCAAACTGCGTTGACACCACGATATGCGATGGCGTCGTACTCATGGAGGGTGGCGTGGTGGATGGCGAGGAAGAGATTCTGATGAAAGCATCGGAAACGGCTTTTGACCTGGTTACCAGGAGGCAATAAGATGGCTGAAGATAAAAACAGAGTTATGCCGGAAGAGATCATCGAAGTCAGAGAAGCACCAAAGTGCCAAACCCTGCACGCATCGATGGAGATACTGACAAAACACATAGAGCAGGCGCTCGAGGAACTCGATCTCAACTCGGTTTCAGAGATTCTCGATGATATCTTGAGTGCAAAGAGCATCTTTGTGATGGGGACAGGCAGGTCAGGTCTCGTCGGTAAGGCATTTGCAACACGGCTCATGCATCTCGGACTGCGCGTGTATGTGGTGGGCGAGTCGACAACGCCGGCGCTGCACTCAGGCGATGTGGTGGTCGCGATCAGCGGATCCGGCGAAACGCTCTCGATCGTCGATCTTGGAAGTGTTGTAAAGAAGATCGGAGCGTCTCTGATCGTCGTCACCTCGCAACCGGACTCCACTCTCGGAATAATGGCAGACAAGACTGTGAGAATCTTTGGCAGGGCAAAGAATGGCAAGGGCGACTATCTTGTGCAGCATCTCCTCGGGAAGTATGCGAAACTCTCAGAACTTGCGCCGCTTGGCACCACCTTCGAGATCACCACGCTCGTATTCCTCGATGCAGCGATCGCAGAACTGATGGTGCGGATGGGTAAGGACTCAAAGGCACTTGAAGATATGCACGACAAACTCCAGTGACATGATCTCCGCGATCAAGCGATATGGCGTCGAGATCGCCTCGCTCTGCGTTGCGGTCGTGATATGGCAGCTAACTGCCCCCCATGTGACGAGGGGCAACTTTATCCTGCCCGGTTTCACCGATGTTCTGGCGTCATTTGGCAGTCTATGGGACGTTATGATCACTGATGCCCTAACCAGTCTGCTGCACTTTGGAATCGGCATGGTTGCTGGTATGTGCGTCGCGATACCGCTTGGGGTTGGCATGGGCTGGTTCCGGGTGATCGACAGGATATTCGATCCGATCATAGAGATCCTGCGCCCGATACCGCCGCTTGCGTGGATACCTTTTGCAATAGCGTTTATTGGGCTCACACACACATCTGCCGGAACCATCGTGTTTATCGGAGCGGTATTCCCGATCCTGATCAATACGTATCAGGGATTTAGGAATGTGCCGAAGGTTCTTATCGAGGCGGCGATGGTGCTTGGATGCACAAGAAATTATGACCTGATCAGGAAGGTTGCGTTCCCGTCTGCAATCCCTGATATTGCAACAGGGATCAGGGTTGCGATGGGTGTCGCATGGATGTGTGTGGTGGCGGCAGAGATGTTTGGCGTATCAACGACCGGAATCGGATACAAGATATCGCACTGGGTGCATTTTTACAGGATGGACCACGTCATGGCTTACATGCTCCTCCTCGGGTTCATTGCGCTCTTCATCGACCGGGCGTTTCGGTTTCTGGTAGACGAGCGGCTCTCCAGGTGGCGCAAAGGAGTTATTGCGTGACGGGCAGTCTTTATGGCAGTTGATGGCACTGCCTATTTTTCCAGTGAAATCGACATGCCATTAGATTTTACCGCAGAGTTCGCAGAGCCACGCAGAGGGTTGAAATTGGATGATGTCACAGAGTAGAGAGCTATGGAGGCTGACACGATGTATGATATCTTCTTCAGTTACTCACACGCAGATAAGGATAAGGACGCGGACAAGGACGAGGTGACGCCGATATGCAGTGCTCTTCGAGAAGCGGGGTTGAAAGTCTGGATGGATGAAACCGATGTCAAAGACGGCGAAAGCATCACCGGATCAATCGTTGAGGGTCTCGCCCAATCAAAGGTGCTGCTTGCGTACCACTCCCCGAATTACCCGCGCTCTCGTGCCTGCCAGTGGGAGCTGACTGCCGCTTTCCTTGCTTCCCAGCTTGAGGGAGGGGGGAGACCAGAGAGGCGCATACGGATAATCAAACCAAAAGGAGCCCCCGTAGAAATCCAGCCCGTGGAACTCCGGGATGCGCTGTATCGTCAGGTCTCAGTACCTGTTAGTCCTGACGAGATCCGCGAGATTGTGGAGAGCGTGAAAGCCCACGTCGATGGGATCACCGGCGTCTTCGGAGAGATTCGCGCGTTGAGACCTGCCGAGTGGTATGGTAGGAGACGAGGGGCGGGATCCAACCGGTTCGTGGGCAGACTTCCCCATATATGGAAGATCCACTCGGGTCTGCATAAATCCGAGTACCCGATCACCGCTGGCACTTCTGCAAGCCATGCCTCTGTTGTCCGGGTCTACGGGATGGGCGGCATTGGTAAATCGCTTCTTGCCGAGGAGTATGCGCTTCGATATGAAGCGGCGTTTCCGGGCGGAGTGTTCTGGTTAAGCGCGTTTGGAAACGACGATACCAAGACCGGAATTGGTGCAGACGAGCGGGAGGCTGCGCGTGAGGGGCAGATCAGGCAGATTGCCGCCACGCTCGGAATTACCGTTGCGGACAGAAATCCCGATGAAATCAAAGTA
>QBUV01000092.1:1911-14892 GCA_013572355.1 Candidatus Methanogaster sp. | reverse complement strand
TAGCTATGAGGCTGGAACTTGGGGGGCAGGAGAAGTCTTTCCTCTGGGTGGTGGATGATCTCCCTTCAGGGACAGATCGGGAGACTTTTGATAGGTGGCTTGCGCCTCACTCGCTTGGAAAGACGCTGATCACCACGCGGGCAAAGGAGCACGACGCATTGGGAACGCTGATCCCTCTGGATGTGCTGGAACCAGAAGAGGCTTACGAGCTTCTCACCTCGCGGCGAAAGCCAAAAGTGGAGGGAGACCGGGGCAGGGCGGACGAGAAGGACGATGAATCTGCTGCTTGCGGCATCGTTGAAGCTCTCGGGTGTCACGCGCTTGCAGTTGATGTGGCAGGTGCCGCGCTTTACACCTCAAGTAGCCGGACACCCTTTGTTACGTTTTTGGAAGAGCTGGCAGACCCTACTGATGATGCACTTGAGTTTGCCGCAGATCTTGAAGGGGAGCTTCCGACCGGGCATGAGACAAGCATCGCAAGCACGTTTCTTCGGAGCATCGATCGCCTCGAACCCGAAGGATTGGACTTTCTGCGACTGGCTTCAATGCTTGCCGTAGCCCCGATCCCTGCAACGCTTATCAGTTCCGTGTTCTGCGGGGTGGACAGCCTCAATGAGCGATCCGGGAGGCGGAGGGCTGATCTTGCCGTCAACAGGGCAGAGAGACTCTCCCTTGCAGAACGAGCGGACGGGGACGCGGGCGCATGGTCGGTTCACACGCTCATCTCCCGCACCATGCGGTTCAGAGACGCCGCGCCTGATCGATCCGAAGAACTGCGGGATGCGGCTGTTGAGGTGCTGACAACCGCATTCCGAGAGAACGCAAATGATCCAAGAGATCATGCCGAGCTTGAGTCGGTGGTTGCACATGCGAGAGAGCTTGTGGGCAAGGATGATGATCTCCAGACCGCAAACCTCATGGGCTGGGTTGCGCGGTACGACAGCGAAAGAGGGGCATATGGGCTTGCAGAGACGTTGCATCAGCGTGAGTGGGAGACAACGCGGCAGATACTTGGGAGTGAGCACCCTGACACGCTCATATCGATGGGCAACCTTGCACAGACGCTCTCATGTCAGGGTGAGCTTGAGAGGGCACGAGAGATTGAGGAAGAGGTGTTTGAGATAATGCGACGGGTACTTGGGAGTGCGCATCCTGACACGCTCACCTCGATGAGTATTCTTGCCACGACGCTCCATGATCAGGGCGATCTTGCAGGGGCGCGGGAGATTCAGGAAGAGGTGCTTGAGATAACGCGGCGGATACTTGGAGAAGAGCATCCCGACACCTCTATCTCAGCATGGAATCTTTTTTGCACCCTCGTCGAGATCGATGATCCTGCCAGAGCCAGAACGGTTCTCAAAAACGATCTCCTCTGGCTTCTCGACCGCGATCCCGCGTCCCTCGGAGCAGCTCAGCGGCGGATTCGGGAGCGGGTAAAAGAGGCGATGGGATGAGTGAGAATCACCCCCCTCCTCGAATCTGCGCCCCCTCCCCGTCCAGCGGATCGTGCGCTGGATCGCGGCACGGCTGCGGATGCATCGCTGACGTTCGTGCTTCGGCGTTCCGTCTCCCGCGCCTATCGTTGAATTGCGGGCGGCAGCTCCGAAAGCGCGAAGATCGTGAGGACGCGGATGCGAGGGGGCGGGCGTCGCGCAGACCCGTGGGCGGGTCGCACCGGAATCGAGGCGGGGTGGGGCGGTCGCCCCAAGCGGGCAATCTTTGAGTTGCGTGGCGGACGCAACCTTGATAACGACCAGCACCAATGTTGTAGCAAAGAAACAGGAGGTTTGTAAATGGACATTGATAGACCGGTGCAAGAGGTCATGTCACCACGCGTGATCACAGCAGACATTGGCGATTCGCTGGTGAATATCGCAAAGGAGATGATCAAATATGATAGTTCAAGTGCTGTCGTTACAGAAGATGGAAAACCAGTCGGCATCATAACCGAACGCGACATCTCTAGAAAGATTATACCTGATGACAGGAAACCAAGTACAGTATCGCTTTCTGAGATCATGACGTCCCCGCTGATCACCGTTGACCATAATACGTCGGTGAGCGACGCGAGTCAGATGATGCTCTCGAAGAAGATCAGAAGGCTGCCAGTATTCCGAAACGATACCTTAGTCGGCATCATCACGAGTCAGGACATCGTTGCCGTATGCTCTGAGATGAGCGACGCCCTGCGGGAACTTATGGAATCCGAGGTCGAATCCATGCTGACATCAGATTTTGAAGGTGTGTGCGATGCCTGCGGGCAGTATTCATACAATCTGACCGTCGTCGATGGGAGATCGCTATGCGATGACTGCAAGGACGCCAGGTGGAAAGAACCAACCGATTCCAGCCACGACTCTGCATACTTAGAGGACTGATGGATGGATCTCGCACAGAACATACTTGAGATCATCGAAAACGATCCGAAGATCGATATTAGCGAGATTGCAGCACTTACTGGCAGCTCGGATGAGGAGATCAGGGATTGTGTATGTCAACTGGAAGGAGACGGCACAATCCGCAAATATAAGACCATCATCGACTGGGATAAAGTAGATAATGGATTTGTTTATGCGATCATCGAGATAAAAGTATCCCTTGAGCGTGAAACCGGATATAATGTGGTTGCAGACCGCATCTCAAAATTCCCGGAGGTCAGATCGGTCAGATTGATCTCAGGGGATCATGACATCTCGCTCACCATACGCGGCAAATCGATGAAGCAGGTTGCGTTTTTTGTCGCAGAGAAGATTGCGACCCTGCCGCAGGTGCAGAGTACTGCCACACATTTTGTTCTGAAGACCTACAAGGAGGATGGTGTGATCCTGCATGAAACAGAGCACACAGAGCGTCTCCCGATTGTTGCATAAAAGGCGGATGCGAATCTCAGACACGGTGCAGAGTGTGCCGCCGTCTGGCATCCGCAGGTTCTTTGATCTGGCAAACGAACTCGAGGATGTGATCTCGCTCGGCGTGGGCGAACCCGATTTTGTGACCCCGTGGCATATCAGGGAGTCATGCATCCACGCGCTCGAGCAGGGGCATACCTCATACACATCAAACCAGGGACTCCCTGAGTTACGAGAAGAGATCGCGGACACGTTTCGGAGGGATCATTCACTCCACTACGATCCGAACGAGGAGATCCTGATCACGACCGGGGTCAGCGAGGGGATCGATCTTGCGATGCGTGCGATTCTGAATCGCGGCGATGAGGTCATCGTCCCTGAGCCGTGCTACGTCTCTTATGTCCCGACCGTGATCTTTGCCGGCGGAGTTCCGGTTACGGTTGCCACAGGCATCGAGAATGATTTTAAGGTTACAGCAGAGCGTATAGAGGATGCAGTAACGGAAAAGACGCGTGCAATCATGATCAATTACCCGAATAACCCGACAGGAGCGACGATGGGAAAAAAGGATCTCGAAGAGATTGCAGATGTTGCAATCGAGCATGATCTGATCGTCATCTCTGACGAAATCTACGATAAACTCACGTACGACGGAAAACATACCTGTTTCTCATCCTTAAACGGAATGATTGCGAACACAGTAGTTTTCAATGGGTTTTCAAAGTCCCATGCGATGACCGGACTTCGGGTTGGATACGCTCTCGGAAGTAGTGACCTCATCGGAGCGATGACGAAGATACACCAGTACACCATGCTCTGCGCCCCTATAACCTCGCAGATGGCTGCAATCGATGCGCTTCGGAACGGGAGGGTAGAGATGGAGCGGATGGTTCGGGAGTACGACCGCAGGAGACATCTGATCATCAGCGGCTTTAACAAGATCGGGCTTGACTGTTTCTGGGGGAAGGGGGCGTTCTATGCATTCCCGTCGATTGCGGGTACGGGGATGACCGCGGATGAATTTGCAGAGCGGCTGATGCTTGAGAAGCAGGTGGCTGTCGTTCCAGGCAATGTCTTCGGAGACGCTGGGACTGGATTTTTGCGGTGCTCGTATGCTGCATCGAGGGATGACATAAAGGAGGCACTTGCCCGGATCGGGGAGTTTGTTGAGTCGATTGCTGGGATCGCATGACACTGGATAAACTTGGTAGGGTGCACCATCATCATTGGCGATATGACAGGGGGGGGCGGTGGCTGGTGATATGATTGTTATGTGAAACAGCATCGCCGCCGAGAACATGACCTCGGAATTGCTGTCGCTCAAGCTCGCGCTCATGATAAGAGGGGATATGTAATATGGTAGTCAAAACCACAAAGTAAGGATGTGAAACCATGTTAAGACATTTTACGCTTGAGTATTGGATAGATGAAAGATGGTATGTCGGCAGGCTCAGGGAAGTTCCCGGGGTATTCAGTCAGGGCGAATCTCTTGAAGAACTGGAAGAGAACATTCGAGACGTGTACAGGATGATGATAGAAGAAGAGGGAGTTTTGGCATTGCCGCAGACTGTCATCATGGCTAAGGAACTGGGAGTTGAGGCGTGAAACGGCGTGATCTCATACGAGAACTGGTAGATTCCGGATGTTATCTGAAACGTCATGGTGGGCGACACGACATATATATGAATCCGATGAACGGAAAGAAAGCACCGGTTCCCAGACATTCTGATATAAAAGATAGTCTATGCGATCTGATAATGAAACAACTTGGCATCAGGTAACTGTAATTTGATAACTCGTCAGAACGATTGCAACGATCATGCAGATCGATGGGGGTACTGCGGATGATGTTGTCGAACTCGCGGCATTGGTTTCAGTGCCCCCCACAAGGAGAACTATCCCGAAAAATATGAATTCACATTCTTATAATCGAATTCATCATCCAGAAGCGCGTTTCTTATGAAATTAAACAGCTTCACCCTGATCTCGCGGTCAAGATTCGGATACCACACCGGGCTTGCCACCACGAGTCCGCGAAACGCGTAGAATAGCTGGATAACCTTCAAGACATCCCAGTCTCCTGTTTCTGCCAGATAATGCTCCATGAACCGGTCGTATATCCTTTTGAAGTCGTGATCCAGCCGTCCGTGTTCTTGAAGCGAGTAAAAGATGTAGTTGGTGGTCATACTCGAAAGATCGTCTGCTGCCTCGCCCCATTCACCGCGGCTCCGGTCGAGCACAGTAAAGTCGGTCCCTTCACGAAACATCACATTCCACGGGTGGAAATCCCCGTGAACCATGCACAACCGATCTGTTCTGGATTTTATCTTCCATCTCCAGTCGACACATGATCTCTCGATCTCGGCAAGTTCATTTCCTGTGATAAAGTCGAGATCGTCGGGATAACTGTCCATCAAGCCCATGATGCACTCGCCATGCCCGACAAGGTCCCTGATCCGCCTTACATAGAGTTCCCGGCTATCATGCTTCCGGGCGTGGATGTCAGCCAGATAACCTGATAATGCGCTTGCCCGCTCCACATCCAGTTCAGTTGCACCATCCGAGCGGATACGCTCAAGATCGAGGAAATATTCGACACCCTCGACCTCCTCCATCAGCAGGAAATACTCCTCTGCATCTCCTGCCGACTTAAGTCTGCCATCGTGCGTGAAATAGCCGCAATCGATCGATCGCACGTGCTCTGGCAGTCTGTTAAATGTTGCATACTGCCAGATCAGGATCTGCGCCCGGTCAGAGAAATGATCGTGCCCAAAACCGCCTTCGGTCCGCATGGACGAGAGGACTGCGGATTTGGCTTCGCCGTCTGCCAGGAATCTGATGAGGAGCGGCTTGCCGTATCCGAACTCTTTAAGTCCTTCCTCAGTCTCGCCGAGTTTTCCTGTGCCGGTTACTACAATATCCTTCCGGTACACCTGTTTCAGGTACTCGGCGATGTCATCTGGCTTCATACTTAGATTTACAGCCCCGCAATCGCGCTCTCGGTCCAGATCGTAAGCCTGCCTGCGTGTGTGCCAGGTGCGAGCATTTCGGCATTCAACCGGTCGCACATCACGACGTCCACGCCAGAGAGGTTGCGCGCACCCTTCTCGATGCCGCTGTAATCAGACGTCACGATCAGGAGGCTCTTTGGCTTCTTGTATTTCCTGCCACGAAGCTTCCCTCTGCCTGCCCTGATATGCTTCCCGGTCTTGGCACGGATCACGTCCTGCCAGAGGTTGATCGCCTGCAAAACCTCGCAAACGTCCTTAGTCTTTGCCAGACTCCCAAATGCATCCTCAATAACGATCGGAAGACCGAGATCTGCCTCGAACCTGTGCCCTCTGTTAGCAACGAGATCGGGGTTGGTTGTAGCTGCAATCGCCGACTTGATCGCAAGCCTCCGCTCCTTCCGGTTGATCTTCTCGCTCCAGTCCTTCTCTGCCTTTGGCGGGTGCGCTTTTCTGCCACCCATTGCCTGCGGAACCCGTGCAGCACGGTTTGAGTTCACAAGTCGCGGAATCTGCGCTATTCCCCTGCCCGATCCAAGCGAGCGCGCCGAGGTTCTCATGCCCGCGTACGCTGTTACGCCATACGGCTGCCTGCGGTTTGCCTGCGCGGCAAGGACTGCTTTTTTGATGAGGTCCGGGCGGTATGCCTCGGAAAATACATCCGGAAGATCAATTTCACGTAAAACGTCTCCCGATAAACTTAAAACATTGGTTTTCATCTAAATCACCCTTGATGCGACTCTGTGCTGATATAATTGATCGCAGGAGCGTCCAATGGCAGCTTGCCGCGTATGGGCGGTCTCATCCGGATCAATCGCTTCGACGGACCAGGAACGCTTCCGCGAACCATCACGTACCCGTTTCTGACGATGCCGTAGTTTATGAATCCGCCATCCGGAGTCACCTCGGTTCCGTCAGATCCGATCTTAAAGATCCGTTTGTTGAATTCGGTGCGCTGGTAGTACCCGGTCTGCCCCATCAGCGGCACAGTTCTCCGCACATAATGCGGGGACCATGGACCAAGGTTTCCGATGTGTCGCTTCTTTCCGGTGCGGCTATGCTTGCCCTTCTGCAGCTGCACACCCCATCGCTTCACAGGTCCCTGCGTCCCTTTTCCGGTGGTTATCGCGGCAACATCCACAAACTCGCCTTCAGCGAAGAGATCTGCCATCTGGTACTCCTTCCCGAGAATTGATCTGCCGTACTCAAACTGCGCGGCGACGTCCCCGCCAGCGATCAGCGTCTCCATCACGTCAGGCGTCTTCTTTGGGATCCCTGAAACGAGGTGCGGCATGGTCTGGACGACTGCACGGATCTCGCGCACCGTGCCCTCCGCAAGAGCGCGTTCGATGTTATCGTTATCATGGTCTGCCCACACCTCCGTAATCAATTTCATCCCATAGTAGCCCCTGTCGGTGTAGGCACGCAGCGCAACAGCGCGCATGGCAGGAGTCTCGATGATCGTTACAGGCACCGATATCTCAATACCCGCTGTAATACTGCTCGGACGGTCGTCGATCATCAGCACATGAGTCATTCCCGCCTTATACCCTGCAAAATCCTGTATCTTCGGCTCTTCTCCATCGATCCGCCACGATCGTATCCGTGCGATCGGCTTCTTTGCTTTTTTTCTCGGGCTGAATGCAAGTGACCCTCTTCTTGGTCTGTGTATCGTTGGCATTTTTCAAATCCTCTTTCCAGAAGCATCGGCGTATACAGTATTAATGTTAACGTTCAAAAAGAGGTTTTCCGGATTACTCTGGTGCAATGGTTGTGGAAAAATCATAAATCCGGATATGCATCACGCAACTTATCACCCCCACGTAGTCGATAGGATTATGTATGATGAACATCTCGTAATCATGGCGAAAAGTGCTTATACGCTTCAGACACCCCATATCCGCGGAGGTATCAATATCACCGACTCTAAAAAAACATCAGATCCACAAAAAAGCGCGACCAATGGCGATAAGAAATTGCAAGCACCGTATCTTGTCATAGGCAGCGGTAACATCGGGTCAGCGGTTGCCAGAGAACTTGTGAACCGGAATAAGAAAGTTGTACTGATCGACAGGGATGCTGCGAAGGTTGAGACACTCAAGGAGCAGGAGTTTGAAGCCATCGTGGGCGATCTCAACGACCCGAGTCTGCTCGATTCGATCGATGTCAAGAGCGTTGAAGTGGCGCTGATCCTGAGTTCTGACGTTTCTGCAAACGAAAACGCAATCGATACCATAAAGCAGGCATCCGAGAGCATCCAGGTGATTGCACGTGCACCAAACAGCATCGCAAAGACCAAACTTACAGAGGCAGGGGCTGACAGCGTGATCATGCCGCCAAGGGTCGTTTCCGATGCCACGCTGCGGATCCTCGACCGCGTGGAATCTGCCAGACATGCCTCGAACGTCCTTAATATCCTGCGCTCGATCGGTAACGGGAAACTTGCAATCGTGGTCCACGACAATCCGGATCCGGATGCCATGTCCAGTGCTGTTGCCCTCAAAACGATTGCTGCAAGCGTTGATATCGAATCCGAGATGCTGTACCGGGGCGAGATCGGTCACCAGGAGAACAAGGCATTCATAAATCTGCTCCAGATCGATATGGGCAAACTCGATGAACAGAAGGCACATTCTCTTGAAGATTTCAAGAAGATTGCGCTTATCGATTGTTCGATGCCAGGGGAGAATAACCTGCTCCCGAAGGATTCTGATGTCGCTATCATCATCGACCACCATCCTGCCGAGATGAAGGAGGTACAAGCGGAGTATATAGATATCCGCCCGAATGCCGGAGCTACAGCAACGATCATGACGAAATATCTCCAGGAACTCGATATTCCGATCAGCAAGGATCTTGCGACCGCGCTGTTATACGGCATCCGCACCGACACACTTGGATTCAAACGGAATGCCAATCCGATCGACCTGACTGCGGCTGCACTTCTGTATCCTCTCGCAGACCATGATATCCTGGACAGGATCGAAACGCCGGCCATCTCCACAGAAACGCTGGACGTGTTTGGGGAGGCGATAATGAACCGGAAGATCAGGGGCAGTTACCTGATCACGAATGTCGGGACCCTCCGGGATCGGGACGCGCTTGCACAGGCTGCCGACTATCTGCTGAACCTTGAGGGGATCACGACTGTTCTTGTGTACGGGATCGGCGAGGACCAGATATACCTCTCTGCAAGAAGCAACGATATCCGGATGAATCTTGGCAAGTCGATGCAGGACGCGTTCGGGGAGACGGGTTCAGCAGGAGGGCACGCAACAATGGCGGGCGCCCAGATCCCGCTCGGAGTCTTCAGCGACACAAGGGATAGGCAGGCACTGATGAAGATCTCAGAAGAAGTGGTGATGAAACGGTTCTTTGCAGCGATTGGCGTTGAGAATGGGGCTGAATGAATCCGGAGATCGACTTTTTGAATATGTCCATGGCTTGTCAGGGAATAACCTACCGGAATTAGTGCTATTGCCCACTTACGAATAAACGTAGGTATGGTAAAATATAAGAACTATGGAATAATCAAAAAATAAAAAATGGAATCGCTCAAACGTTCTCAAGCGATTCGATACCGATCTTTCTGACATTTGGCTTCCATATCTTGTCTGGCATCCAGTCAGGCTTATTCTTTGGAGCATTAACCTGTTCCCTCCACCCCTCGAAGATGTGTACCTTTTTTGTGCCACGTTCACGTAGCAGTATCCGCGTAGGATTGGCTTTGGTACTGCCAACCCGATTCGCAACCTTGAGCGCTGCCTGCCGAGGCTGCTTTCCAGAAAAGACCCCATGTTCGCTGCCGCCATTATCCCGCAGTACAAAGTTCCTTGTTTTCTCCATAACATACACCTCGCGCTATGCTTAAGTCATGCGCAGGTAATACTGATCACTTATAGGATATTAATGTAACGCCCGTATGCGATGATCCGCGGAGATGAGATGCAATGGTAAGTATTATGGAAATCTACCAGTTACTCCCGAAACTGAACTGCAAGGAGTGCGAAAGGCCCACATGTATGGCGTTTGCAAGTTCGCTTCTGTCAGGCGAATCCAAGATCGCTGATTGTCCGCCGCTCTACGAGGACGGGTACGAGAGCCAATTGCAGGAGCTGCAATCGCTGCTTGCGCCAGTTAGCGGGGCTACTGAGGCCGGCCTGGTCATCCATGAGGAGCTATGCTTCGGGTGCGGGAACTGCGTCGTTGCCTGCCCCGTAAACGTTGCCAATGATCCGCATGGTGCGGCTCTCGGGCTTGCACCATCCAATGATAAGGTGATCCTTGAAGTGGCAGGCGGTGTAGTCACTTCGAAGAATGTCGGCGAATGCAGGCGGTTCGGGCAGAACAAGATCCTGTGCGATGTGTGTATCGTAACCTGCCCGTCAAAAGCGATCGAGTTTGTGTAACCCAAACTTTTCACCAAACTTTTCACAAAAGTTTGATCAAAAACTGTAACCCCACCCGGAGGGCAGTTTTTACTCGATTTTTTGTGAAAAAATCGGTGAAAAGACCGGTCACGACAGCCGGACATTCCCCTGCGTCGGCTCGTAGAGTTCGCCTTGCGTCTTGAGTCTCTTTAGCATATCCTCGACGTGTTCCCTGTCAAAACCTTGCTCCTCAGCCTTTGCATAGATATCGTCCTTCGAAGCCATGCCACCGTGCTCTGCCGCAATATCGCGTATGATGCCGCGCAGTATCTTGAACTTATCACGCTGGCTCTTGCTGACGCCGGTGGTTATTATATCGGCATCGAACATGCCGGTCTCGGCATCGAATGCAACCTGCCGCAGGCAGCTCTCGACGACTCGGATCACACGTTTTGCATCATCGATCGTGACCTCATCGGAAAGGCGCATCCTTGCGCTCGCCTCGCATAACCGCACCAGCGCCTCAAGCTGCCGTGCTGTTACAGGCACAGGCGAATCCCGATCCTCGCCCTGCCTCCGAAGCCCGAGATAGAACTCGATCAGGAGATCCATTGCGTCACCTTCTATGATCGGATAGACACCCCTCTTCGCATAAGCGATGTACTTCCTGAGCAGATCAGGCATGATCTCCGGCTTTATGACCGTCATCGCACCCTCGACATCCGCGTGCGTGACGCCGCTACCTGCGACGTTGGTCCGGTGGGCATGAAGTTCGCCTGCATGGTGCGCTCTAAGAATGTGGGATGCGATAGCCGAATCCCTGCCGATATCAGGTTCATCCTTGAGCACGAAGATCAGGTCAAATCTGGAGAGGAGCGCAGGCGCCATCTTGATCTGCTGCGCGATTCCTTCGTACGGATCGAACCGTCCGTATTTTGGATTCGCAGCACCGAGAAGGGAGCACCTCGACTTCAGGGTCGCTATAATGCCTGCTTTCGCGATACTTACGGTCTGTTGTTCCATCGCTTCATGAATCGCACTCCTGTCCTCCGGACGCATCTTATCCATCTCATCGACCGCTGCGATCCCCTGATCGGCAAGCACGAGTGCGCCAGCCTCAAGCGTCCACCTGCCATCGCCGAACTCGTCGCGGACAGCAGCAGCGGTAAGCCCAGCTGCCGAACTTGAGCGACCACTTGTATATATCCCGCGGGGCGCAAGTTTCGTGATGTACCTGAGGAGTTGAGACTTAGCAATCCCAGGATCGCCGACGAGCAGCACATGCACATCCCCGCGGATCCTCGCGCCGTCGGGAAGATTCTTTGGAACGCCGCTCATCAACTGGAGCGCAAGCGCCTCCTTCACCTCCTCATAACCATAGATGGATGGAGCGATCGATGCAATGATTTTTTTATAGATTCCGGGGTCTTTACTGAGTTTTACGATCTCTTCTTCCTCTTCCGGCGTGATATCGATCTCTGTGAACTCCTTGTCCTTCGTCTCGATCGAGACCGAGTCGAGTATGATATCAAAGAACGTGCTCTTTCCTTCGCGCGTGATCCGCTGGTACGACCGCAGGACTCCTGCAACGATCACACGATCCCCGGGTGCTACGATCCCTGCAATATCATCCTCAATATTGACGTCAAGGGTCTGCGGCTGTTCGCCTCCACGCAGGTCCTCCGGAGATTCCTGCACACGCAGTTTCTGTGCGTCTACAAACTCCGATTCAGTAAGTTTTATCTTAAACGGTCCTTTTCTCCCGCACCCCTCGTTTTTACACATATACGGCTCCACAAACCGCCCGCTGGACTGGGGAACGAGCATGGTCTCTCCGCATCCGCTGCATTCGAATGCCGCGACAAGCAATCGCGGGCGCACCTCGGTCGCCATGCGCACAAGCCCCTCGACAGCGATCAGTTTCGAGATGTGGATGCTCCGGAGATCCCGTATCTTCACCTTCTGCGGGATGTTTGTGATCCGCAGGTGTGCGCCCGAAAGCGTCTTCTTGACAGGGAGGTCGAAACTCCGGAGCGCTTCCTCTGCTACATTGAGAATCCGATCCGGATGCTCCAGAAGTTCGTCTGCCAGATCTGAATCGAATTTCTCGATATTTACGAAATCAACATACAGACTTCGACTTTCCGGGTATTCGTTCGCCAGAGCAAGGATGTCTCCGATGTAATAACGATTAAAAAACTTATCCCACTGTGCAGATGTGTCGGTTTTCATGTCGTGTCAGTGACTACGTCTGCGCAGGTATTTAGGGTTTTGATCAGGATGTCCGGATCATGGGCCCGGTATGTGCAGGTCAAGGCATCTTGTGTGGTGCTGGCGGTGTTTTCGAGAAATCTTGGAGTTCCAGGGACCTGACCGAGAGATCTTCAATCTTCTGGAGCGGGGCACGGGTAATCGATAAAGAACTTGCCAGCGATCTTTCAAATCTGGTGTATCAGAGGAATATTCTTGCCCATGAATACCATAACCTGACCGAGAAGGATGTTTTCAGGACGTATCGCAGGGTGTATGTTATCAGGAAGTTCGTAGAACGGGTGAAGTAACATATAAAGTACGTTTAATGATTTTCTCGTCTGATAGGCATTCGTAGTTTTAATCGGGATGCCTAAAATCGACCTCTGCCAAAGCGAAAGGTATTTATTGCACCTATCGATAATCCGATTGTACTATACATTTCGCGTTAGAGCGATTGTATAAACATAATAAGAGGAGATAAATATGGTCGTAAAAGTAAAC
>QBUV01000092.1:0-1901 GCA_013572355.1 Candidatus Methanogaster sp. | reverse complement strand
AAAGTAAACGAAGAAGAATGTACCGGATGCGGAAGTTGCGTGGACGAGTGCCCTGCAGAAGCAATCTCCCTGAACGATGACGACATCGCTGTGATCGATCAGGACGAGTGCACCGAATGCGGAAGCTGCGTGGACGCGTGCCCGGCAGAAGCAATAACGATGGACGACTGAAACAGTCATCCATCATTTTATTTTTTTTTATTGATTATTATGGAAACAATAACTGTTGGTATACTCGGGGCAACCGGTGCTGTCGGGCAGCGGTTCATCGAGGCGCTTTCAGGCCATCCATGGTTTGAACTGACAGCACTTGCAGCATCAGAGCGGAGCGCTGGCAAGCCATACGCGCGCGCCGCAAACTGGAGACTCTCGTCTCCACTCCCGGATGAGATCGGGGAGCAGGTTGTGGTTTCCATGAAGCCGGAAGAAGTCGAAGCAGACCTGGTCTTCTCAGCGCTGCCCGCGGATGTTGCGCGCACCGTCGAGCCGACGTTTGCACGCGCCGGCGCCATGGTTGCGAGCAATGCGTCGGCATTTCGGCAGGAGCCGGATGTGCCGCTCTTAATCCCCGAGGTAAATTCCGATCATCTCGGTATGCTCGAGATCCAGCGAGAGGCGCGGGGCTGGGACGGCGCGATCGTGACCAACCCGAACTGTTCGGTGATCATGCTCGCTGTCACGCTAAAGCCGCTTATGCAGTTTGGGATCACTGATGTCAAGGTTGCAACGATGCAGGCGGTCTCAGGCGCTGGATACAATGGCGTGTCATCGATGGCGATTCTCGATAATGTCGTCCCGTACATCGGTGGTGAAGAGGAGAAGGTCGAGAACGAGGCGCAGAAACTGCTCGGGAGATTCGATGGCAGCTCTGTCGTCAATGCTGAGTTCGGTGTGAGTGCAAGCTGCCACCGGGTGCCGGTCCTCGACGGGCACACCGAGGCGGTATGGATAACGATGGCTGATGACCCATCACCTGCTGAAGTTCGGGACGCGTTCTTAAATTTCGATCCGGGACTCAATCTCCCGACCGAACCGGAGCGCGTGATCATCGTCCGTGACGAACCTGACCGACCGCAGCCGAGACTGGACCGGGACGCAGGCAACGGCATGAGCGTCTCTGTCGGGCGCATAAGGGACGGGATCAGGTATATCGCGATGGGGCACAACACGGTGCGGGGCGCTGCTGGTGCATCGGTGCTGAATGCCGAGTTGATGCTGAGTCGCGGGTTATTGTGAACGGTCGATCACACTTGCTCAACCATGCGGATCAGATTTACCAGACACGCAAAGTTCAAAATCACCCTCATAAACGAGCATGGATTTCCCCTCACAACCGGTCAGATTATAGATGCGATAAAGTGCCCAGAGTTCGTAACAAATGAGAAGTTCGGTAGAATGGGTGCATACCGGTCGTTAGATAGGGCACACGCGGTAAGGGTAATATATGAAGAACACGTTGGTATTTTTACTGTGGTCACAGTAATGATAGTCAGGAGGATGAGATATGAAAGGTAACATCAGATATGATACGGATGTGGACATCGCAATGGTCATACTCTCCGATAAGAAACTTGCTTATGAAACCGAGATGGATGATGTCATCGTTGGTTTTTCAGAGGATAATGAACCCATCTGGCTGGAGATCCTCGATGTGAGCAGCGGATTTCTGCCAAGACTCGCCGATGCTGTAAAGCGCACTGGAAGGTCTGTAGAGGTTTCGGTTGCGTGATCTGGAATTCGGGCGTGTGATGATGCAAATCCGGATGTTGGTGGATACAACACGATCCGCGGCGATGGGATAACTGCTGGTAGAGATGCGATCATTGGGGCGGAAGCTATTACACAAACCCGATGATGAGGACATTTTTAATACAACAAGCTCAGACAGAGCTTATCCGTAT
>QBUV01000027.1 GCA_013572355.1 Candidatus Methanogaster sp. | reverse complement strand
GCTCGCCCACAGGTATGTCGAGCAGTCTGGCGATCTCATCGTCTGCTCTGGTGATATGCTACTTGATGACAAGACTTCATACCCTCTGCCTTTTTATTTCGTAAACAGGATAATCGTCCTGATCTGCATCTTTCACCATTAATAGCAGGGGAATATTCTTATTCGGCTCAATCCTCCATGGTACATCCGCTACGACATCTAAACCAAAAATGTTTTCAGCAGCAAGGGGGATGACAGTAGTTTCTTGAGACGTGACTGTGTAGCCCCTGTTATCGTTGTTATATGCCCATGTTGCATGTTTTCCTTGTTCCTTGACATAAACTTCGTATGAGCCAGATGGAACAGGGATATTAATATTATTTGGTTCGATAACGTTGCCTTCCCAATAAATTGTTCTAACCCCATCGTGATTTTGACCACTTTAGCACACATAGGTCGAAACTGTGCGTTTTGGTTGAGGTTTTCGATTGCCTTAACTTGAGTATCTGAAGTTAAATCCAACGTTAGAGTTCCAGTAGTTTCTGCGGAATTGGCTGAACTGACAATAGTAGACATGCAAACTATTGCGATGAAAACAAATATACAAAATAGTTTCTTCATTTTGATTTCCCCCATTTTTCGTATGCATAACCGATTAGAGCACCGATT
>QBUV01000028.1 GCA_013572355.1 Candidatus Methanogaster sp. | reverse complement strand
GTGCATCTTGCATACCACGATGGGTTTTCCCCCTTCGTCCTGTATCGCTAAAGGCAATTTTGTTTTATCATCGCGAAATCCGTTCCCTGCATCGTCGAGAACCACCATATACGCATGAGGATCGTCATCGTTAAAGGAAAGTGGAACACTAGCGTCTGCGGTGGGTCCTGTAAACCCTCTGCAACGCCCGATTCGGTAAACCATCCTGTCTTCATCCATATCCCTGCGGTCTGATGAATATGGGAAAAGCTCCAATTCGGCGTTTGAGTGAAGGAGGACCTTCGGAGTAATTTTATCGATATCCTTCAACTGCGGCGAAACCACAGTGATACCGGTTGCAGTGCGCATAAAATCTGCTAAAAGAAGCGCACCTCCGGGTTTTGCACTCATGCGCGTACCTGAGTAAAGTTTCCAGTTTAGCCCCGCATCTTCCGGTTTTGTTGGCCATTGCAGCCAGTCAATGCAGACATCCCCGGTAACAACAATTGTGGGGTTCTTACTCTCCATGCTTTCTCCTCCTTTTCATTATGATTCATACCTATTGTTTACAATCAGATAAATTCATCTGCGTTCTCTTGTTCATGCACCAATCAGCCGCAGGAAATGCATCCTGCCTGACGCATCGCCTGCGACGATGGTTATGCAAGTTAGA
>QBUV01000214.1 GCA_013572355.1 Candidatus Methanogaster sp. | reverse complement strand
CGATCCGGTTCCATGCGCCTGACGTGCGCAGCATGGGCAGGAGCGCACGCGGCGTCAGGGGCATCAGTCTTGCGGCTGACGATTACGTTGTTGATATGGAGATCGTGGAGGCGGGTGCCGCGCTCCTGACCCTGACCGAGAACGGATTCGGGAAACGAACCGAATTCGATGAATACCGCATCACAAGGCGCGGAGGGAAAGGAATCATCACGATCATCCCGAATCTGCGAAACGGGCTTGGGATAGCGATCAAAACAGTCCATGAGGACGACGAACTCCTCGTCACCAGCCAGAACGGGAACATCATCCGGATCCCTGTGCGCGGTATCAGGATGCAGGGCAGGAATACCCAGGGTGTGCGGATCATGCGGCTCGGTCCTGACGACCGTGCAGTTGCTGTGGCGAGGGTTGGAAGACTCTCTGAGAACGATATGGAAGATTAGGGTATCGTGACTTTATCCGATTTTTTTCTTCCATGTTGTCGCTCCTTTTGATTTAAGTCAACGATCCGGATTTCGCTTCGCCCAAATCAAGTGAATCGAGGCGGATGCTCAAATTATTAATCGCTATCCACTTGCCAAATATCGGCACATAATCCAAGCATAGGTTCAATAGAAAAAATGGTTACGGTTAGTCATTCAGGAGTTTAGTTTAGAAA
>QBUV01000029.1 GCA_013572355.1 Candidatus Methanogaster sp. | reverse complement strand
TTGAAAGCGTGTGGGCTGTAACGCCCTCGTGAGTTCGAATCTCACCCTCGGCGTATTAAAATAAAAGGAGTGCCCTGTTTGCGGGCACTGTTGTTTCCACTGATCTTTTTCAGATCATATCTTGATCGAGCTTGCCGCTGCCTGCAGAATCATCAACACATCCAGTGAATTCACCGCGCCATCATCATTCACGTCTGCGTTTTTGTCGTAATCGCCGCTGACCGCGATATCAAGCGCAATCACTGCATCCGCTGGTGTTAGTTTGCCATCACCGTTCAGGTCGCCAGTTACTGGTGGTTCTGATGGTTTGCACCAGAGAGATGTACCGTCGGAACCTTTCACGGCACATACTTTGGTTGGAATATCGTAATAGCCGATGGATGTTCCAGTAGTTATCAATAGATCACCCAAGCTGTCGCCATCAAAATCTTGACTGGAATAATAATACCAATTGTAATAATCGGTTTCCAGCCATATATCTTCGCCTGTAACGCTCTGACTCCAGAACTCATCTCCGTCATAACCGCGCTTGGCGTACACGGTACAGGTAGTTTCATCGGTTCCAGAATCGTAACTCTCTGACTCCACGATCACGTCATCCTTGTCATCGCCATCGAGATCACAATACGAGGAAGCCCACGTATATGCATATTCGCCTGTGAT
>QBUV01000030.1 GCA_013572355.1 Candidatus Methanogaster sp. | reverse complement strand
AGACGAACGCCAGATACATCCGGCTACACGAGACCGGCTTTGCACGGATGTACGGACAGTGCACCGAGTTTGATGTGTATGTGGGCGGGGATGCGAACCAGCCACCAGTTGCAGGAGCATCCGCAAGTCCTGAAACCGGAATTGCAGCACTTGATGTGGCGTTCACAGGCACAGGGACTGACAGCGATGGCACGATCACCTCGTACGAATGGACATTCGGCGATGGTGCGAGTTCAACATCGCAGAATCCGGCCCACACATACACCAATCCTGGAACATACACGGCAACACTCACAGTGACCGATGACGACGGGGCAACCGGATCAGACAGTGTAACGATCACGGCTACTGAATCGGCAAACCAGCCACCAGTTGCAGTAGCATCTGCAAACCCGACAAGTGGGACTATCCCGCTTAACGTAGCGTTCACAGGCACAGGGGCTGACAGCGATGGCACGATCACCTCGTATGAATGGACATTTGGCGATGGCACAAGTTCAACATCGCAGAATCCAACCCATATCTACAACAGTGCAGGAACGTACACGGCAACACTCACAGTAACTGATGACGACGGGGCAACCGGATCTGACAGCGTAGCGATCACGGTTACGGAATCGACGACCGGCACATGGGTCAATCCGGTCGCTGCAACAGCATCATC
>QBUV01000031.1 GCA_013572355.1 Candidatus Methanogaster sp. | reverse complement strand
GTTACATCATTTCATGCAACTGCTGCATAGTATGGCGATGGAACCGACGGATATGCCCGGTAAACATGCCTAAATACTTCATTAGATATTGTTTTTACATCATACTCAGTGTAACTCTCCACAGGCAACCCCGTTTTATCGCTCCAAAGGAAATCGCGAATGGTCACCCGCACTGCGTCGCGTGTCGCCTCCTTGTCGCACCAGTGATCGATCCGAAGTTTCTCTACCTTTAGCTCTTGCAGCAGACTTACGGCAACAGCCTTGATCCGTTTGATGTCGGATGCATTGAGATTCTGCTTTTTCAGCAGATCGAAAATTGCCAGCGATTCCTCGTCCAGTCCTTCGCGTACTGCCCGACTGTCTTCCTCATCCAGCTCCCGAACCAGTTTGAGCAAGGCCTCGAAGGTCTGCTCGATGGTCACCTGATCCTTCTCGCGGTTGTACTCTACAACAATATCTTCGTAGTGCCGCTGGAAGTCGGTTCGCAATGGGTTTCGGTTTAACAAATGCTGCAACCGTTGTTCGACTGCATGTCTGAGGTTCTGGACTGTGGTATTCTTTCCCGGGCTGCGTTCAAACTCCTGCTTCAGCTTGTCGAAGTCTATCTTGCTGATGTCGTATGGCTCATAATCCTCATTCGACCTGTCAGCAGTTGTCTCAATCGCCTCA
>QBUV01000032.1 GCA_013572355.1 Candidatus Methanogaster sp. | reverse complement strand
GTAAAGATCGCGGCGACGACTGGATGTGCATTATTAACATCTCCTCGGTCAGCGCATACGCAGCCAGCCCCGCTCGCGGAGAATATTGCGTCTCGAAGGCGGGCGTGTCGATGGCTACCAAATTGTGGGCTGCCCGAATGGCGGAGTTTAATGTCGGTGTCTACGAGATCCGCCCCGGGATCATCTCCACCGATATGACCTCGACGGTCAAGGATAAGTACGATAAACTCATCGCTGAGGGAATCACTCCCATCAAACGCTGGGGCTATCCCGAGGACATCGCCCGAGCGGTAGCATCCTGCGCCCGAGGAGACCTGAAATTCTCGACCGCGCAAGTCATAGACGTAGATGGCGGATTCCATCTGCGGAGACTTTGAATTGTCGATTGACGAATGACGATTGTCGATTGCGTCTTCTAATGATTGGATGGGTAGTGCATGAATCCCGAGCAGATGAAAGAACGCACGATGCAGTATGCGTTGCGGATTATTAAGGTGGTCCGTTCGTTACCACGAGATATGGCGTGCAGGGATATAGGACGGCAATTGCTTCGATGTGGGACAAGTGTAGCTGCGAATTATCGGGCAGCTTGCCGCGGTCGTTCTCGTGCTGAGTTCATCGCCAAAATGGGCATTGTCGAAGAAGAAGGCGACGAGTCCCTTTTCTGGA
>QBUV01000033.1 GCA_013572355.1 Candidatus Methanogaster sp. | reverse complement strand
AATGAGAGCAGACAACCAGATCGAAACCATCTCCAAGCTCACGCTCGCCCGCGTCCATCCAGTTTTTGTTCACTATCTCGACATTTTCAAGATTGCGATCCTTGAGATTCTTCTTAAGAGATCTTACTGCCACCTCTGATGATTCGATCACAACAACCTGCTTCACCTTCGTAGCAAGCGGTATCGTCAGTGTTCCAGGTCCCGCGCCGATCTCCAGAACCCGGGAGTTCTCATCCAGTATCCCGCCAAGCGCGTCTATCGCGTTCCTTCCGTATTCGTAATCGTTGTATCTGGCGATCTCTCTGTGGTCTTCCGCAAGTTTAGCCCGGAATTCGGGGTCGTATCCGATCTTCATCGGTCTCATTCTCTGGTTCCGCATCTCATCCCATGCGCGTCTTACGTCCAGTCCGTTTGTTTTAGCTGTCATAATGGTTAGTGGTCTCTGGTGTCTGCTCAGGTGTATGCGTACCTTGCCCTAAATCTTAAGTTTAAGTAACGACGCTGCTGCAACGATGGATAAAACGAAGCCGTAGGCGAATGCCATTTCCGGACTGATCGTATCCCAGAGCAAACCTGCGATTACGCCAGCAGGCAGAGCAGCCAAACCTGTTGCAGTGTGGAATGTCCCGAGCGCCGTAGCTTTCAGATCCGGTGGCGATAAATCGACGACAAGCG
>QBUV01000034.1 GCA_013572355.1 Candidatus Methanogaster sp. | reverse complement strand
TGACCGCCCCATAAACCTGCATGTACAGGAGACTGATCGAAAATCCGCAACAGAAAAGAACTGAAGGATCAGGCTTAAGAGGAATGATGAATTATCTTCCTGTGAAGGTAGGTGGTTGAATGGAAGATAGCGATAAGACAGAAACAAAAACTCCAAATCCAAATCTCCTCATAAAAGAAAAAAGCCCGTACCTACTCCAACATGCCTATAACCCGGTTAACTGGCATCCATGGAACAAAGAAACGCTCCAACGTGCGAGAGTTGAGGATAAGCCCATCTTCTTAAGCATCGGATACTCCACCTGCCACTGGTGTCACGTCATGGCACGAGAATCCTTCGAAAGTGAACAGACCTCGGATATCCTCAACGAAAACTTCATCTGCATCAAAGTGGATCGCGAGGAGCGCCCGGATCTGGATGAAATCTACATGAAAGCTGTGCAGATGATGACAGGCACGGGTGGCTGGCCCCTATCTGTCTTCCTCACACCGGACAAAAAACCGTTTTATGGTGGAACATACTTCCCGCCCGGACCAATACATGGCTTACCAGCCTTCAACGATATTCTGCAGGCGATTGTGAGGAACTGGTGTGACAATAGGGATCAACTTCTGGCAAGTTCCGAAGATATCACAGATCTCCTGCAAAAGTCCTACCTGCAAAAGCCCCATTCCCGGG
>QBUV01000035.1 GCA_013572355.1 Candidatus Methanogaster sp. | reverse complement strand
TTGGTCGATCTCATCGAAGGAAGGGATTGCAATGCCTCATAATGTGAGAGAGCAAACGGTCCTTATCAAGGATATCTCTTATCTCGTTCGAGATGCGTACCGCGTGGAACATGACGTGGACGTGTTGATCGAAGGAAACCGCATCGTGCGAATCGGTCACACGCCACGTGAGATAACATCAGGAACAATCGTCATCGAAGGAGCAGGCCGGATCGTTGCGCCCGGGTTTGTCAACGCCCACACCCACCTCTATCAGTCGATGCTAAAGGGGCGCCGAGACGACGTCCCGCTCGTATCGTGGTGTGATGAGGTGACCTTCCCGTTCGTGCGTAACGTACTGCGGGGACTGCGCGAGGGGAGCGCAGGTGAGATCGGTTATCTCTGGTCGATGCTCGGGACGAAGGAGATGATTCGAAGCGGGATCACGGCATTCATCGACATGGACATGAATCTTCCCGGTGTTCCTCAAGCGTGGGTGGATATTGGTATCCGCGGGATTGCGGCGATGAGCATGGTCGACCAGTGGGTGCCCGATGATTTCATCGCTACGCCCGAGCAGTTGCGGGAAGAGACCCTGAAGCTCATTGAGGACTGGCATCTAATGCCATCGGAAGATCCGCTCGTGCAGGTCTTCCTCGGGCCGTCCGCTCCGTTCACCTGCAGTGAGAGCTTGCTCAC
>QBUV01000107.1 GCA_013572355.1 Candidatus Methanogaster sp. | reverse complement strand
GTCATGATGTACCTCCGTAAATTAACGTAAAGGAGTTTGTAGTATATAAAACTTTGCGTTGCAAAGTTATTTGCAATACGTAATACATAAAATCGGAAAGTGTGGCATATACCCCGGGCTAACAACCACCCGGCAAGCGCTTCCGCGCCCCCAGTCCGGGCACACCGCCAGAAGACGACAAAGAGCCGCGGACACGCCTCACAATCATCCCGCGAACCGCCCGGTCACACAGAAACCGGATGGCAGGAATGATCATTCGCCCAACCGTTACTTTAAGCGAACCCCTGACGCGGTATGCGAATGCCTGCTCATGGAAGACCGGATGCAGCCGTATCGAGACAGCAGGATAACGGGTCAGTGGGGCAAAAGCCGCGTACAGGAACCCTGATAACATGCCGGTCTCGGCAGGATCGTCGAGTCCGAATGTTACGCGGCATGAAACCTCCCTGAAATCGATTTTCTGCACCACCCTCCGCGCCAGCGTGGTCACAGGACGGTGCAGCGTGCGAAACAGTTCAAAGAGACGCCCGATGTCCATTTCATCGCTTGCTTTCTCCTCTCTCCGGTCTTCTTGCCCTGTGGCTGCGAAACCATCGATTGTGCGGGATAGAAACAGCCATCGCACCTCAATTCTCTGCACGGGATCCCCGCCAGAGTCTCGCTTCAGTTCAAACCGGCAGACGAACGGAATCCATAACAGAAGCATCAGTGCAAGCGTAATCGTTGATATGACAAGCAATAAAAAAATAAGAAGAGAGGGATGCAAGATACCACCCCCCTCAATCCTCGTCTACGGATTTTTCCGGATCCTTCTCCGTTGCCTTCCCCTCCCCCATCCTTCCTCTCATGGATTTTATCTTATCCACGACTTCAGGCACAGCCTCCATGATCTTTCCGATATCTATGCCCTTCCCTGTCGCTGGGAGCAGTTTGACCTCGTCTTCTGATACCACGAGGAATGCGACCGGCTCGATCTTTGCGCCACCGCCACCACCGCCGCCAAAACCGCTCTCTTCGTCACGCTTGCACTCGCCGCCAGCACTGCCAAATCCGAAGGATACCTTGCTGATCGGTATCACGGTTTTGCCTGCCACCGTGATTGGCTCACCGACGATGGTCCTGGTGGTGACCAGTTTCTCAAGCTGCTCCACGACTTCCTGCATCAATTCTTCGACACCCATTTTACCAAACCTCGGTTAACCTGATCGCAAGCAGACCGGATACCACTTCCGGTTGCGTGAATTGGCGGCTTCTGATCGATAGTATTTCCGCTCATGGCGCCCACCTCTCCAGGGAGTGCCCGATCAATCCATGCTCGATAGTGACCCGGTACTTCGGGGCTGTGATCGGCACCTGCGCGGTATGCCTAAACGAGTCTTTCTCCTGTCGCGGTTCGCTGTGGTTGTAGTTCTGGTTGGGGTTGTTCATATTTCTTACCTCATTTTGTTCGGACTGGTCTATTGATTGACCTGTCCGATAATATATACGTAACTAATGGTACTTAAACATTTCGATAAATCGAAAGACTTTGTGATGCAAGAAGAATGCATACGACTGCCATGAAATTGTTATCGACGACTCCCCGATTCGTTCAAAAAGTTAACCGGCTGACACGCGCAAAAGGAGGTCGTTTGGTTGCGGCGTTTCGGACCAGGCAATCCCTTTAGCAGGCGCAGACGTCCGAAAAGCAAGGACTCCTAATCCCGATCGATCGGATCATCCCGGGCAGATCTCGCAGTGTTCATCCTCCCGGATCTTCTTGCATATCTCACAGATCCCCCGCATCGGACCATCGGTGCTACCACCAGTGATATCGTCTGCAAGGTCAGCTATGGCGGCCCTGGCATCATCATGCAACTTGATTTTGGATCCCCTTTTGTTAGATACATACTGCGACACCGCTGCCTGCGTGATTCCAAGTATCTCTGATATCTCTTTCTGGGACATAGTCTTCGCGAGTTCTTTTGCCAGTTCGGATCTGATGGCAGGGAGCACATACCATACCACATTTTCACAAGGGGCTTTCATGCTGCAATCACAACCTTTATATGCTTAACAATTGTTATGTTAGTCGATACTCGTATATAAAAGTAGGCGTCGTTCGAAGTAAACGAGGCGATCCAGTGAGACTAAAATCATGCACCAAAAAATATAAAAAGGACACGCACAGGGCGGTCCCCCCGGAGGAGACGCTCTCCCGCATCGAGTCGAAGATGGCGGTGGCTGGCATAACAAGGGTTGCTGACATAACCGACCTTGACCGGATCGGCATACCCGTCTTCTCGAGCATCAGACCGACCGCGGATGACGGCGCGATCTCGGTCTACAATGGGAAAGGGGCAACTCCTGCAGAAGCAAAGGTCTCGGCGATGATGGAGGGCATAGAGCGCTACTCGGCAGAGGTTCACGACAGGGAAATGGTGAGCGGGAGGTTCTCGGAGTTGGGCAGTTGCGAAAACGTCCTTAATCCTGATGAACTGATCCTGCCGCACTCATCAGACCACGATCAGAGCATTCAATGGACCAGAGGATACGATCTGGTGAATGACGAGGAGATACTCGTGCCTGCAAGTGCTGTATTCCATCCGCTTCCACTTTCCAGGGATCACGCTGCAATCTTCCGGACGAACACGAACGGTCTGGCATCGGGAAACGAGATCGAAGAGGCGATATTCCACGGGCTTTCAGAGGTGATCGAGAGGGATGCGTGGTCGCTTGTCGAGGCGTCCCGGAATACCGGCCCTGCGATCACAAGCCCCGATAACGGGATGATCGGAGACCTCATGGATAGATTTTCGGATGCAGAAGTCTCGGTGCAGATCAGGGATATGACAAGCGACATCGGCATCCCGACGTTCGCTGCTGTCTCGGACGATACCCTGCTGAAAGACCCTGCGCTTCTCACGATCGGGATGGGGACGCATACGAATGCGTATGTTGCGATGTTAAGGGCGATAACAGAGGTTGCCCAGAGCAGACTGACCCAAATACATGGCGCAAGAGAGGACACCACGGTTGCGGAGTTTCGGACGAAGATCGGCTATGAGCGGACAAAGAGGCTCAACAAGTACTGGTTTGGAGCATCCGATGTAACCGGGGAAGGAGATATAGATTTCGATGGTATCACATCGTTTGAGAGCGACGATTTTCTGGATGACATAGGATACATGATCCGGAATCTCGAAGGTGCCGGAATGGATCGCGTGATCGTTGTGGACCTGACAAGGAGCGAGATCGATGTTCCTGTTGTCAGGGTGATCGTTCCCGGGCTGGAGGTCTATGCGATGGATTCCGAGCGGATCGGGACGCGGTGTAAAGATGAAAGGAAGAAGAATCGTCGTCTTCGTAGGACCAAGCGTAGATAAGGAGACTGCAAAGGAGATCCTTGATGCGGAGTATGATGTAGAGTACCTGCCGCCTGCAAAGAGAGGGGACGTTTCAAAAGCGGCTAACGACGGCGCAGAGATTATATGCCTCATAGACGGCGTATTCTTCCAGGATTCTGCGGTAGCTCATCGGGAGATCCTCTATGCTCTGAAGAAAGGGGTTAAGGTGATCGGATCATCGAGTATGGGGGCACTCAGGGCATCCGAACTGGATCTGTACGGGATGGAAGGGGTTGGAAAGATATACGAGTGGTACAAGAGCGGAAAACTCGTATCAGATGACGAAGTCGCTCTCTTCTTTGATCCGGTGTATTTTAAGCCCCTCTCCGAACCACTGGTCAACATACGGTATAATCTCCGGATAGCGGAAGCAGAAGGGGTGATCGACAGGGATACCTGCGAGAAGGTTCTGAAGATCGCAAAATCCCTGTACTTCCCTGACAGGACATACCAGCGGATACTCGATGCTGCGGGGGGTGTGATAGATGGTGAGACGCTCAAACGTTTCAGGAGGTTTATCGAAGCGGAGAAGAGGGATCTGAAGAAGGAGGATGCGATCGAGGCATTGAAGAGGGTACGGGACATAAACGAGGTCACGAGATGATCATCAAGGTGAAAGCATTCGCAAGATTCAGGGAGGCATTCGGAAAGGAACTGGACGTCGAACTAGGCGCCGAACCGGACGGAAACGCCACTGTGATGGATCTGCTCACCGGGTTGTGCGCAACGCACGACGCGCATGACCGGATATTTGACGAATCCGGCGGAATCAAGAAGTATGTGAACATACTGGTAAACGGAAGGCACATCCAGTCCTTAAGCGGGCTCAAGACCGAACTTGTGGATGGCGACGAGGTTGCGATATTCCCTCCGGTGGCAGGTGGTTAGGATGATTGAGATTACAGAAGAGGATTTCAAGATCGGTGAGATAATTGAGAAGGCGAAGCACCCTGATGCTGGCGCGGTCGTCACTTTTCTTGGTATCGTGCGTGACGACGGGATCGTTGGCATGGAGATCGAAGCGTATACGCAACTTGCCATGCAGGAACTCGGGCGGATACGAGACGAGGCACTCGGGCGGTTCGACCTGACCTCGCTTGACGTCATCCACCGCACAGGAACGCTTGCTGTGAGCGATAACATACTGCTCATCGTGTGCGGCGCCCCGCACCGGAAGGATGCGTTTGCTGCATGTGAGTATGTGATCGACGAGCTGAAAGAACGGGTGCAGATATGGAAGAAGGAACTGTCAGAGGACTGTGGGAGATGGGTCGATGGATGAATCGGTCGTGGTCCTCTGCACAGCACCGCCCGATCGATCAGAAGAGATAGCAAAAGCTCTTATCGAAGATGCGCTTGCGGCATGTGTGAACATTACAGGGGTCAGATCATATTTCAAGTGGGAAGGGGAACCGTGTGCTGAAAAAGAGGATTTGTTGATCATCAAAACGAGAAAAGAGAGAGTGAAGGAGATCATTTCGAAGATAACCGAACTGCACAGTTACGAGGTTCCTGAGATCGTCGCTCTTCCGATAATCGGAGGGTATGGCAGGTATCTGGAATGGGTCGGGGAGGCGACGAGATGAGCATCTGTGAGTCGCCTGCAACTCGCGTGGACCGTGATTGCGTGACAGAGACCATCGATGACGTCTGCATCGAGGAATCTTTCCGGTTATACTTAAACAACGAGTTCATCGGCGAGCTGGTCGCAACCCCCTACCAACTCGAGGAACTGGGGGCAGGTCATATCATCTGCGAAGGGCTTGCATCCAGCGTTTCCGGTGTGCAGGTATCAGAGGACGAGATACGTGTGCACGCAGAGACGCCAGACGAGAAGTGTATGACCAAATCTTCCGTTACAATCGAAAAAGAGCATATTTATGAGGTCATGGATTCGATCATCTCTGAAATCTGGGAAAGAACCGGAGGCGCGCACTGTTCTGTTCTCTTCTCTGACGGAAGACTGATTGCAAGGAGCGAGGACATAGGAAGGCATAATACGGTTGATAAAGTAGTCGGACACGCCATTCTTAATAATATCGATCTATCCACGTGCGTTCTCGGATGCAGCGGCAGACAACCTGCAATGATGGTATCGAAAGCCGCCAATGCTGGCATCCCGATCGTGATATCGAGATCCGCCCCGACCGATAAGGGAATTCGCACGGCGGATATGGCGGGCGTGACGCTGATATGCTTTGCAAGGGGGAGCAGGTTCACGGTTTATGCCCATCCCGACCGGATCATACTGCATCAAGGATTGTGAGGACTATGCTGACAAAAGAGAGATCGGAGAGATCAGAAAGATACGACAGGCAGATACCGCTACTCGGAGAGGACGGGCAGGAGCGGATCAGGGATGCAAGCGTCTTTATTGCGGGTGCCGGCGGACTTGGCTCTCCATCGGCAATCTATCTTGCGGCAGCAGGCATCGGCAGGATCGCAATCGCGGACTTTGATACCGTCGATCCGAGTAATCTGAACCGGCAGATCCTGCACTGGGATGGCGACGTTGCGCGGATGAAAGCAGATTCCGCCAGAGAAAAACTGGAAAAAATCAATCCCGATGTCGAGATAGATGTCATACCAGAGAAGATCGATGAAGACAATGTCTTCGAACTCGTTGGCGGCTCTGACCTGATCGTTGACGCAATGGATAACTTTCGTGCAAGATACCTGCTGAATAAGGCGGCGATAGCAAGGAACATCCCGCTCTTTCATGGGGCGGTTCACGGATTTGTCGGGCAGGTAACAACCGTGATCCCGGGAGAGACGGCGTGCCTGAGGTGCATATTCCCGGACGATCCGTCGGAAGGAGTTTTCCCGATCATCGGCGCGACATGCGGCGTTGTGGCAAGCATTCAGGTGACTGAGGTTCTGAAATATATCTCATGTACTGGAACACTCGCAGCGAACAGACTACTCTTCTGGAACGGAGCAGATACGACGATGAGCGAGATACGGGTCGAGCGGGATCCGGAATGTGTCGATTGCAAAGGCGCGGGGGTGAATAGGTATGAGTAACGCGCTATTCCTGCTCGGATGTCCGGAATCTCCGGTTCAGACCGCAATTGCACTCTATCTTGCAAATGGACTCAAGAGAGATAGTATAGACGTGACAGTCGCTGGGACGAGATCTGCTATCGCTCTTCTGAAGGTGTCCGATCCGGAAGGGAATTACGTCCGAAAAACGGTCGATCTGGATTCATGCATAGAAAATCTCGCTGAAAAGAAGGTGGACTTCGATCTCTGCTTCGTATTTGTGCGTAACGATGCCGGAATATCATACCTCTCCACATTAAGCAGCATATCGGATGCAAAACTCTTCGCGATCGTCTTTGGAAGCGATGCGGATGCGCTTGCGTCGATGATCGATTTTGAATGCGAGAGAATCGTTTACAAAACCAGTCACAACCCGGTTCCACTGAAGAAGCGCATAGATAGGGTGATGAAATGGGATGCATAGAACAGATGAAATACGAGGTCCTCCTTAAGAATACGTCATTTAAGGAGTGCAGGGAATACGTTACGAAGAATTTTAAGGAAGTTTATCAGGTCAAACCCGGTTACAGGATGTTTGATGTCTATCTGATCGGAGTTCCACCAATATCGATCGGGGTTGACGGAGATGAGGTGATCTTTCCGTATACCAAGCCGTGTTACGGCACGTTTCTCCTGCGGATACGCTCAGAAGAGGAGATCGAGTTGCTCAGGAAGGGAAAAGGGCTGTAACGTCATATCTCGCCGATCGGTTTCGATAGCCGTCCAGAATCACGCTGCCGCGGACTGCGAGTCCCGGGCTCTATTTTTCTTCAGTCCTACATTTTAGGATATCTAAAAACCAATATCCATCTTTCAATATCTTTCTACTATCGACTATTCTTAACTTCTTTCCGAACATCGGACCATCGATGATAAATGTATGGAACTCGCCATATTCGCCACACGGATCGATCGCGTCATTAAACCTGCGCAGATCGCTTAAAAATTTTTTATCGATCTTCCGTCCAAGCCACTCTTCGCCGAATAAATCGGCTTTAGCACTGATTACGATCGCATCAAACCCGGCATCTATTAAATCAGTGATGATTTGCTCTGAACTACAGTTCCAAATCGGTAATATCGGTTTGATGCCCAGATCACTGCAAATCCTATCCACTAATCCCTTATGGGTTTCGATATGCCCAAACACAGCGCCATCCACCCTTACACCGCCAGCTTTTAAATCACGTACTACTTTTTTGAATTCCTGTTCATAAGATATGAAATTCGTTCGGAGAATTGGAATCCTAACCGCTTCTGATTGCAGAGACAACAGTTCGGGATTTATTTCATGAGATCCACTTTTTTTCATATCCCTGAAATTCAGGAGATACGACACATCAAACCCTTCCAAAATTGCTTTATGGCACGCAAAACAACCATCCTTCCCACCAGTCCACGAAACAACAACGCTGCCTCTATTATTCTCTTTCACAGTGGTCTCTGCTTTCATGCCTACCTATTTTACTATAAACTTCCTTGACCGCGGGAGCCGCATCAACCGCGGATCGCCCGGGCAGATGTTATCGTTTCACAGCGTTTAAAACGCGTCCCTGAAACGGAATTCCCCAGAACGGATGCCACTTCTCCATCTCCTCTTCGATCGGAAGTTCGCCTTCCATCGCTGATCTCAACCTGAATTCGAGATTGTTATCCCTCTTCCTGTCAGCCAGCGGAGCAAACGGATAGAAAGTCCCCTCCTTGTAGTTATAAATCAAATACACGTCTCCAAAGGCAAAAATCGAGCAGAGAAGCCGTTCCTCGAAGCCATGTTCGATGATCGTCTCGCTTATCAGGTGCGTGGTGGTGACAAGGTCCTCGAAGTCCTCGTCGCTTAAGATGATCCAGTTGTAGTTGTACTCGTCCGTCCGGAACTGGCACATAGTCCCGGTTTCAGATGCGCTGAGTTGCAAGAGTTCCCGGAGATTGCCCTCCAGTTCCGAAAACCGCGATGATTCGACAGGCTTAAAGCAGATTCCGGCTAAACCACTTGGTTTGAAGCCGAGCGCCTCCAGTGATATGTATGCGGTCGAGAGCGCAAACAATGCCTCGATCTTCGGTTTCTTAAGTTCCGTTCTTCCAAGTATCGTGTTAAATAGTTTCATGCCAGTTCCATCTCTCTGGAGATCTTCTCGAGTGCAGCAATCCTCTTCTTAAGCGGGGGGTGTGTGGAGAATAGTGCCATTATCGAACTCTTGGATATCGGTATGATATAGAATGCGTTCATGCCTTCCGCCTTCCTGAGGTCCTCAGTCGGCACCCGATCCATTGAACCGCTGATCTTCATAAGCGCGCTCACTAGATGGGACGGATGACCCGTGATTATGGCAGCTCCGCGATCTGCAGCGAATTCCCGGTAGCGGGAGAGTGCACGTATCAGGAGATAGCTGACGAGCCACACCGCAATCGATGCGACCCATGCAAGCATGATCTGACCGCCTCCGCGCCTGCCCCCGGCAAAGAATATCAGGTACCTGACAAGGAAAAATGCAATCGTTGAGAAGAAACTCGCGATGGTCAGAACCATCACGTCCCGGTTCTTCACGTGCGTCAGTTCATGCGCAAGCACAGCAGATACCTCATTTCGGTCGAGTTTCTGCATGAGTGCTGTGGTGACCGCGACCACTGCTTTCTTGGGGCTGCGACCGGTTGCAAACGCATTCGGAATACTGCTATTAACGACTGCAACCCTCGGCTTTGGCAGGTCTGCCTCGATGCACAGTCTCGAGACGATCTCATGCAACCCGGGCTCTTCGCTTTCGGTCACGACGCGGGCGCCTGTGCTGTACAACACCATCTTATCCGAGAAATAGTACTGCGCGAAGAGCATGACTCCTGCAAAGAGGAGGATCGTGATGAGGGGTAACCCGAGGTATGATAATACCCCTATGAATGCGATGTACACTACAACGAGCATAAACATCGTCAAGAACATCCTCGTTGATAATCCGTAATCACGCTGCCATCTTTTCATTGCCAGTCTCCATTTTACCCAATCACTGTTCTCGGCGTACATAATCCTTTCGATTCATTGATGTCTTCAGTTCTGATCGGCAAAGTTCAAATAATGATAACGCCCCGTAAGAAGTGATGAGACTGGATGAAATCCCCTTATCCGTGTACGGGTACGCCTCGTCCACGCCCTCGCCGGTCAACCGGATGATGGCAGACTTCGATCTCGAGTTCAGGGACGGCATCGACATCAATCTCGGGGTAGGGTACGTGAATGAGAGGACGATACCCCGGAGATTGATCGAAGAGGCGCAGAGAGAGGTTCTCGCCCATCCCGAGAAGTACCGGGCGGCACTCAACTACGGCGGCTCAAAGGGATCCGCGAACTTAATCGAGTCGATCAGGCGGTATCATCTCGATAACAAGATCGGTGGCATGGATGAAGAGATACTGGAATCAAAAGAGATCATAATCGGTCCGAATGGCGCAACAAGCCTGCTTGATGGAGTATCGCATCTCGTAAATCCGGGTATCGTGATAACAACCGACCCGATCTACTACATCTACTGCAATCTCCTTGAAAGGGCTGGGTTTCGTGTTTTAGCAGTTCCTGAGGATGAGTATGGGATAAGAACCGATCTGCTGCGGAAATCGATCGAAGAACTCGGCGAGGCGAGGCAGGAGATCAGATTCGTCTATATCGTAACGGTCAACAACCCGACAAGCACGATCCTCTCAAACGGGCGCAGGAGAGAACTGGTACGGATCGCAACAGAACTGTCCCGCGATCTGTTTAGAAAGATTCCGATAATATTTGACAAGGCGTATGAGGACATGATACACGATCCTCTTGCAGAAGCGCCCGAATCAGGATTTCTCTACGACGATCTTGGAATCGTTTACGAGGTGGGAACGCTCTCAAAGGTACTCGCGCCCGCGCTTCGGATCGGTTACATGACCGGAGCCCCGGGCGCGTTCATGCGTGCGATGGTTCAGCGGACGAACGATGTGGGGTTCAGTGCGCCGCTCATCACGCAGGAGATCGCAAGTTACATCATGGATCACCACATAAACGACCAGATCAGGAAGGTCCGGGCTGGGTACCGGGAACGGGCGGTCGCGGTCAGGAGATGGATCGATGAGAAGATCGGGGACTTTATTGTGGACATTCGAGGCGGCAGGGCTGGATTTTACTACTATCTGACATTCGAAGAAGGGATCATGACCGATGAAGGATCGCCACTCCACAGGTTCCTCTCAAGGACGACAGGGGATCTCAGGATCGACGGCTCTCCTGGCGAGAGAAAGCCGCGGGTGCTCTATCTTCCTGGTGAGTTCTGTGTCCATCCGGCGGGCGGTATGGCAGAGGTCGGGAGAAGGCAGATGCGGCTCTCTTACGGGTTTGAAGAACCAGGCAGGATCGAAGACGCAATTGGGCACCTGCGGGAGGGAGTGGAGTATGTCAAAGGCGATTCGGACATCACATAGCCCTGTAAGCCTACCGCCCAGCCACAACATGCGAACCGTAACCTTTAAAAATGATCGGTTCGTATATCGCAATGCCGTCGCATGATGCGGCAGAGGAGGCATTACATGTCACAGAGCAATGGTTTGATAACCGAACGATATGACCCAAAAAGCATGCGTGCGCATGCGTTCCACCTATTTTCATGTGTGACCCTTATAATCACCGGCTGGTACATGGCAAAGCAGTTCAATATGTGTGCGATGGATGCATGGCATCTCATCCCGTATGAGAGCGTGCGCTTGTTCCACATGTTCGCCGCGCTCATATTCATCATAGCAGTCTGGATATTCACCATCTATAACCTGCTTACAAGCGGGCATCTCCTTTCGGAGATCTTCTTCATACCTGATGCGATCCAGATGAAGAATATGATTCTCAGTCTCTTTGGCAAGGCGGAGTATCCACGATACGTCGTCGTCGATCAAGAGACCGGGCATTACAAAAACAAGCTGCATCCGGCAATCAAGCTGCTGGTGATACCAGAGAACATCGCTATAGTCCTGATCGTGGCAACCGGAGTTATCATGTACGCTCCTGAGTATGCGTTCTGGCATACGTATATTGAACCTGGGATCCTCTATTACATTGGATACATCTCTACATGGTTCAACATGTCCCCGATCGGATTTGTGCGCACAGTTCACCTGTGGGCGATGTACTGGTTCATAGTCGAACTCGCGCTGCACTTCGGATTGCTTGGAATGGATCCGAGAACCACGAAGTACTTCAATGCAGTCTTCGTAAACGGCAAGGAAGAGATGGACAAGTACACCGAGATCATAAGAGCGCCACACAAAGAGAAGCCAGCCAAGAAGGGACATCACCCACTGGTCGTCCTGAAGTGAAGATAAAAGGAAAGGCATGGATATTCGGGGATGACGTCGATACCGACGCGATAATCCCTGGCAAATACCTGCGCACCACCGACATGCAGGTATTTGCCGATCACGTGCTCGAGGGTATCGATCCCGGATTTGCAGGGAATGTCAGGCGCGGCGATATCATCGTCGCCGGCATGAATTTTGGATGCGGCTCATCGAGAGAGCAAGCAGTGCTTGCGATCAAACATGCCGGGGTGGGGTGCGTTGTGGCGGCATCCTTTGCGCGCATCTTCTTTCGAAATGCCATAAACATCGGGCTCCCCTTAATCGAGACCGGAACGAAGATCCCTTGCAAAGAGGGGGACGTGGTTGAGATCGATATCGAAGACGGCACGGTAACCGCGGGAGGTTGCGAGTACGCCGGGACAAAGATGCCGGATTTCCTGCTCGAGATCCTGATGGATGGCGGTCTCGTCGCGCACCGCAAGAAACAGTCGGCAAAGGAGCGGTTCGGCAGGCGGTCGGGCGCGTACTCGAAGAGCAGCATCCTCTCGGATAAGGATCACCTGAACCTGATCGTTGACCTGACCGCGCCCGGGGGGTCTGATAAGGTGCTGGATGTGGCGACAGGGAATGGATTTCTTGCGTTTGAGTTCGCAAAACGGGTTTCTGAATATAACGTCATCGGCTGCGACATGACCCGGGATATGCTTCTGGTAGCTGAGCGCATACAGGGAGAGCGTGGGATTCGCAATCTCGAGTTCAGGGTAATGGACGCTGAATCGCTCGGATTTGAGGACGGGTCGTTTGATATCGTATCATGCAGGTTTGCATTCCACCATTTCACAGATCCCGGAAAGGCGGTATCAGAGATGGTGCGTGTCTGCAAAACCGGCGGGAAGATCGTGCTCGTGGACGGGCTCTCTTCAGAGGACGCTGTAAAGAGCGAATACCACAACAGAATCGAGCAACTCCGTGATCCGTCCCATGTCCGCCTCTATTCACAGCCGGAACTGGTCGGGATGCTTGAGGCTGCGGGGCTCAAGGTTATTCATGCGAGAAACTGGGATGCTGACTTTTATTTCGATGGGTGGATGAAGATCGCAGATCCTGGTGAGGAGATCGAGAGGGAGGTCCGGCGCATGATGGTTGATTCGGTTGCGGATGATAAGACTGGTCTCAGGGTTCGCTTTGATGATGGAAGACTTCTTTTTACGTATTCTACGGTGATTCTGGTGGCTAAGAAAGAGTGACCTTTTGGGTGACACTGTCTGAAAATCAAGTCAACTATCACTCAACACCAGAGCGCTACCAAAAATCGTGGTGACCAAAAAATAATAAAAAGTCTCAGCGTTTGCCATGAACCAGAACGAGATCGATCCGGCATACCCCGCATCAACCACCCATCCAGGACACTACCGGATGCCTTCCTCGGTCATGCCGATTCAGACACCCGGCGTATCCACAAACATAAGATATCTCGCTCTACTCGCTCACAAAGTCGCTCGGCTTTGGAATCCCTGGCTTCAAGCCCTTTCGCGTCCTGATCTGCGAAACAATCACCGGAAGCAGGTTCTTTGGAAGCGGCTCAAAGCCTGCAAACGCGGTGCTCCAGAGCGCTCTGCCTTCGGTTGCAGACCTGAGATCGCCTGCAAACCCGAATAACTCGGCGACCGGCGTCTTCGCTTCGATGTCTGTGACATCGCCTTCCTGCGTCATGTTCAGTATCGCGCCTCTCCGCCCCTGGATCTCTGATATCGCGCCGCCCATGTGGTCCTGCGGCACCTGGATGAAGACATTCTGGAACGGTTCGAGCAGTGTCACGTCCGCCATCAGAATTCCTGCCTGAATCGCCTGCCTGACTGCCGGGATCACCTGCGCGGGACCGCGGTGCACGGCATCCTCATGGAGCTTGACATCGACCAGTCTCAGCTTGATGCCCTGACACGGCTCTCTCGACATCGGTCCGGCAGTGGTCGCCTCCTCGAACCCCTCGATGATCAGTTCCATCGTCTCGCGGAGATACTGGACACCCTTGGTCATATCGATAAGGACGTTTGATTCCGAGATTGCGGAGAAGCTCTTTGCCTCATCCTTTTCCATGCCGGCCTCCATCAGCTTATCCCGCCGCTCAACCTTGTCCATCCTCATGCTGATCTCGCCTGATTTGATCAGATCGACGACCTCCTGTTCGAGAGGCGAAACCTTGATGTAGAACCTGTTATGCCTGTTCGGTGACTTACCTTCAACTGGTCCTATACTGCCCGTAATTGTCTCGCGGTACGCCACGATCGGCTCGGACGTGGTGATCTCGACGCCCTTATCACGCTCGATCCGGTGGGCTACGACCTCAAGATGCAGTTCGCCCATCCCTGCGAGCAGGTGTTCGCCGGTCTCCTCGTCGATCTTGACCTGCAGCGTCGGATCCTCCTTTGAGACCTGTCTTAAAACCTCGACCAGTTTCGGGAGGTCTCGCATGTGTTTTGCCTCGACTGCAACCGTGACCACTGGCTCGCTTGCGTGCGTGATCATCTCGAACGGATACATATCCCGAAGCGTCGTTGCAGTGCTTCCGACGATAGCATTCTTAAGCCCCGTCACCGCTGCAATATTCCCTGCCGGGATCTTCTCGACATCAACCCGCTCCGGACCCATAAAGACCCCGACTTGCTGGAGCCGGTCGGTGGCTGATGTGCCGGATACATACAGTTCCTGACCGCGGACGAGCGTTCCACTAAAGAGCCTGCCTGTCGCAATCTCGCCGGCGTGGGGATCTCTCGTGATCTTCGTGACCATGAACGCGGTATCGCCATTCGGATCGCACGAAGCCATCTGCTTCCCGATTTCGGAATCCGCATCGCCGTGCCAGATAACAGGAACCCGCCGCTTCTGGGATACGAGCGGGTCTGGCAGATGCTTGATGATCATATCGTTTAATACTTCATGGAGCGGGCACTTCTCTGCAAGCGCCTTCATATTATTATCTTTACAATAATTATATACATCTATGAAACCTATATTACTCTTCTTCATGTAGGTAACGCTTATCGCCCAGTTGTACAACGCTGATCCGAATGCCACGGTTCCGTTTGAAGCATCGATCCGCCACTCTTTGTATTTCTCCTCGCTCATCCCTTTGATGAGTTTATTCACATTATCGATCACTTTCCCGAGTTTGATCTGCATCTGTTCGGGGTCGAGCTGAAGTTCGTTGATCAGCCGATCGACCTTGTTCACGAAGAGGACCGGAGTCACGTTCTCCTTGAGTGCCTGCCGGAGTACAGTCTCTGTCTGCGGCATCGCGCCCTCGACCGCATCGACCACGACGACCGCACCATCAACAGCGCGCATCGCTCGTGTGACATCGCCTCCGAAGTCTACGTGACCGGGAGTATCTATGAGATTGATCAGGTATTCATCGTCCTCGAACTCGTGCACCATCGAGACGTTTGCAGCATCGATGGTGATGCCTCGCTCCTGCTCTTCCTCATCCGAATCCATGAAGAGCTGCGTGCCTGCAAGTTCCTTCGAGATCATGCCAGCGCCCGCAAGCAGATTATCCGTGAGTGTGGTTTTGCCGTGATCGATATGCGCAACTATACCGATGTTTCTGATATTTTCGGGTTGACTCATCAGGTCCCGAACACGTTCGACCATTTTTTTCTTTACGCCCATATATTGTACCTCTAATTAAAATTATTAGATCGCAAACACTTATTGATTTCTGTAGTCTTAAGGATTGTCACGCATCAACAGCATCCGTATCGCGAGATGCGCGGCATTCCTGCCGTTATCGATTCCGACACAGGCTACTGGAACGCCCGGCGGCATCTGCGCAATCGAGAGCAGCGCATCAAGCCCGCCAAGCTTCTTGCTGACCGGAACCCCGATAACCGGCTTACCTGTCCTTGCAGCAACAACACCGGGCAGCGCTGCCGACAATCCCGCAATCGCAATAAATACCAGCGCATCACTCTCCCTGATATAATCGTCCAGTTTTTCAGGATTTCTGTGTGCAGAGATAACTTGAAGATCGTATTCGTAACCACTCCCTTCCAGAACCCCGGTTACCTGATCAGCGATATCCATATCGGATTCTGACCCCAGGATTATCGCAATTTGTGGCATTATGGCAGGTTTCCTTCGCCGCTCAGTTCATGCTGGCGTTCGATGTTCATCCGGATCAAAATCTCATAGATCTGCTTGATCGAACCGATATCGAGATTCAGTTCGGTTGCGTAATCGGTGGCCCGGTTCAACACGACCTGTTCCTGTCCCTTGTCCGTTATACTCTTCCCATCCGATTTTTTTAACTCCAGAACCGTGCCTGCAAGATCGGTACGGTCGGCGATCAAATTCAATATCTCCTTATCGATTGTTTCAATTTTTTCTCTGATGTCCAACAGTTCCATGCTATCGCCTCGTTTGTGTTATCCTTGTTGATACTCTATTTTAGTATATCTCTGGCGTACGTATGAAGTTTTGCTCTTCCATAAGCCACGTCCGGACGCGGGATTTGGAGGCAATCGTTCACCCCAAGTATTAACACTTCAGCGCGCCGAAGTATAGCTCATGACCGATCCCCAGATTCCTTCGCTCTTCATAGCATTCGGCGCTGGAGTCTTAAGCGTGCTGTCGCCGTGCGTGCTCCCGCTGCTGCCAGCGATCATGGCATACTCCTCCGAACGAGGTAAACTGCGCCCTCTGGCGATTGTAATCGGACTCTGCATCTCTTTCACAGCGATGGGCGTGATATTCTCGGCATTCGGCTCTGCTGTCTATGCGTATCGCGGATATATGGAGACGATCGCCGAGATCACGATCATCGCACTTGGGATTGTCATGCTATTCGACCTGCCAGTCTTTGACCGGTTAAGCGCACTTGCGCCACAACTTAAGCCGCAGAGTACACAGGGAGAGGGGCTGCTCGGGGGGCTGCTGCTCGGGCTATCGCTCGGAATCGTCTGGATACCGTGCATCGGACCGCTGATCGGTAGCGTCCTGATGACGGTCATACCCGAAGGCGACATTTTATACGGCGGGACTGTGCTGTTTATCTATTCGCTCGGGCTCGCAATCCCGATGCTTGGAATCGCGTATGCAACCAGCACATTGACCGGACGCGTGAGAGGACTATCGCGGCACAGCATGGCAATCAAAAGAATCGCAGGCGGCGTGCTGATTCTGGTCGGGCTCGGGATGGTGCTCGGGGTGTATAACCTCTTCTGGGGGTGGGTCGTGGATGCCATCTACACGATCCGATCGGATCTGTCAGGGATTGTAGATAGTCCGATCTGATATGGCGGGGGAGGCGGAACTTGAAAAGATGGATAATTACCATGGCAATTGTCCCTATCGCCGCGTTATCACTGCTATTTGCGTTTCATGGCATATTTGACCCTGTTCGCGATATCCCGGATCCGTATTACCAGGACACAGGACACCATGTTACCAATAGATCCGAACTGATACAGATCCTGCCGCTCCTTAAGGACACATATCAGGAAGATTATTTCGACTGCTCAGAGATGTCTGCTTTTATGGAGTGGTATCTCGAAGGGCACGGCGTTGACACTGTGATCGTCACCGGAGAGCGGAATCAGCCGCACAACATCTCTGCCGGGGGATTCGAGTACGAAAAAGGTGCTGGAGATCATGCGTGGATCATATCGAATGTATCCGGGGAGAGAGTTCTCATCGAGCCGACTCTTGCACGTGTCGTTCCAAAATCACTTGAGAGACATTATTTCGCTGATAAAACATACAATGATATTTATGATGCCGTGGGGTCCAGCAGGTCTGTTGTGGAGTACGACTGGTGGACAGTGGTGGATATCGATTCTCCGGTGCCGTTTAAAACCCCGGTTTCATTGCCTGCATCAGCAGAGCTTGAAACGGATATATTCGATCTGGTGAACATGGAACGTGAGGATGACGGACTTTTGGCTCTGGAACAGAACGATGAGATCGCAGAAGTTGCTCGCGCGTACAGCCGCGATCTCGCAGCGCGCAAGGGTTCTGGCAATGATGGTGGCGATGATAGTGATGATGGCGAGTTGGGCGACTTATTAAAGAAAAGCGGGATATATTATTTCGGTATCTCTGTCGAACAGACGCTTTCGGTCCCGGGACCTGTCTACGACTACGAAGAGTTCTTACAAACATGCCTTGACGCATGGGCGCACGGTGAATCTGGGGACTATACCGGAGCATCGGATCTCGATGAATCCGGGATCGGCGTGGCGGTCGACCCTGATGGGAACGTATATGTAACCCAGGTCTCGATCAGGAGAATCCACTGCGGTTACAAGGGCGCGCCCTGCTGCAAGGAGCAAGGTTATTATCCATGGTGCTATAAACCATGGGAATGCAATCGAGGAATATGCGAATAATAAATAGGTAGGCTTATCATGGCGATCCGGGACATAAAACCAACTCGATCCGAACTCATAGAACTGAAAAAGAAGATCAAACTCGCGGGGAGCGGGCACAAGCTGCTGAAGATGAAGCGCGACGGTCTCATTCTGGAGTTTTTTGAGTTGCTCCACAGAGCAAAGAATGTTAGATCTGAACTCGATTCCGCTTATACGCTTGCGAACGAGAAGATAGGGCTTGCAAAGGCAGTAGAGGGTGCGGTTGCAATAAAATCGATCGCGTTCGCACTCAAGGATGTTCCGCATATTGAACTCGAGAGCAAGAACGTGATGGGCGTGGTGGTTCCGAAGATCGAATCCTCCCAGGTACGAAAAGATCTCTGCGAGCGTGGCTATGGCATCATAGGGACGAGTTCATGCCTCGATGAGGCGGTTGAGACGCATGAGGCACTCGTTGAGAAGATAATCGTTGCCGCCGAGATCGAGACCGCGATAAAGAAACTGCTCGATGACATCGAACGGACCAAGCGGAGGGTCAACGCGCTCGAGTTTAAAGTGATTCCCGAACTAACCGAGGCAGAGCGGTTCATCGAACTGCGCCTCGAAGAGATGGAGCGCGAAAACACCTTCCGGCTGAAGCGAATCAAGGCATGATCGATGCGAATGACCCTGAACTTCGGGGATGGCTGCTTAAGTGGGCATGGGTCATCTCACTCGCCATGCTCGTACTTGGATACGTCCTTATGTTTCTTCTGATTACTGGCAGAATCGAACTCAGGTGATCTTCACTTCCGCGGTATCCGTAGCTGTCCTGCCGCTTGCATCCGTGACGGTAAGCGTGATGCTGTGCGTGCCATTCGAGAGTTCCGGCTCAAACGAACTTGCATCCCCGGTCTGCCCGCCCGAACCAGCTCCCCAGTTGTATGTGATCGGTGGGATGCCGCCGTTCACCGCGCACGAGAAACGACCATCCTCTGTCGATATCGATGAGTCGATCGTGCGCAAGCCATCGTAACAATCTGCTCTGTCCTCACTCCACCATACCCTGCCGTTGCCGAGTTCGAGCGTAGATCCTTCCTTCGTATACTCAATCCATGTTGTGTTATTCCGCTCCCACAGATACAGCATATCCCCTGACTGTATGACCTGTCTCTTGATCATCCAGATTTCATCAGGTGACTTGCTTGCAAACGATTCCCAGCGCGAATCTGCGGCATCGTAACGGTACACGGTCCGGTCACCGAATACCCCCATCCCCTCGCCGACACGCGCCTCATAGACGAGCCAGAGATCGGTCTTACGGTCATAGCAGCTTGCGTACTGATCATCGAACCATATAAGATCGCTATCGAGTATCGCAGGCTCGGCAACAGGCTCGGCGCGGTTGCTGGTCGGCTCAAGCTCAGGTTCTGCTGGCGGCGGTGACTCACCCTCGCCCATATCCTGCTCACCCGATTCGTTGCCCACATCCGGCGCATCCTCATCGAAGACGTCCCAGACCGACGCACTTTCCGGCGCGGGAGTCGGGGCTACGTAGTTATCATCCCCGCCCTGCCGCGATAACCGGTCTTTAATCCCGACCCCCAGGACCACAGAGGATACAAGGACCAGAATCAGAATAAATGCGGTTCCCTTTGTCATTTTCAATTCTTTCTTCATCGTTTACCCCCAAATACCGTATATCATTTTGATCCGTATCGTATTAACCTTATTGGACGGACTCATCCGGACCCTGCCCTTTCCGGTAGACGACCTCTCCGCCGTACTCGATCCTACGTATCCTGTGGTACGGGATGCTGGAGCTTGTTTCGAGCGTGAAGAACGAATTTCCAAGACTTACGATCTCAGAGCCCCTGACGATCCGGGTATCATCGGGCGCGCCTCTGTGCAGGTAGTATACCGTGCATTCGTGCATCCGGTAGCCGCGCCACTTGATCTCATTTAAGACGTCTCTCGGACGTTTCGACCGGACATTTATTGCAGGCACACCAATCGCTTTATCCCTCTCACCGCATATTTACTTCTACCATAACGGAGCAGGCACCATGCTGTCAGAGATACAGGAATTCATAAGCAGATATTACGTGGATCCGATCGTGAACGATGCCGGATATAACATAGTAAACACCCTCACGTGGGCGATGGTGCTCGTTCTCTGTGTCTATATCCTCTATTCGCTCAAGGTGTTCGAACGTTTGGATGTTACGATCGACCAGCGTTTTATCACAGGGATATTCTGCTACGTCCTGTTCGGATCGAGTCTCCGTGTTCTCGAGGATGCCGATATCTTTGCCCCCCCGCTCAATTACATATTTATAACTCCAAATATATATTTTGCTGTGTTCGCCATTACTATGGCATCACTTGTACTATCTCTTCGTATTTATAAAGAGCGATACTACATACCATTCGCCGCCATCGGGCTCGGTCTTACGTCCGTGAATATATGCGCGCTGTTCTGGCTCGAAGGCATCGCACATCCCGGAGAAGCACTGCTCATCGTGGCGCTCACTGTGTTAATCACCGCATCGATCTATGTGGGTGCAGGGTTCGCAAAGATCAAATTTTTGCGCGACAGGTTCAATATAACAATTCTTGGAGCGCATCTGCTCGATGCATCCTCAACAACAGTTGGCGTAGACCTTCTCGGCTACCATGGAAAGCATGTGGTTGAGAATTACTTAATCGGCCTCACAGGAACCGGTGCTGTGATGTATCCGCTCAAACTGCTCCTGTTAATTCCCATGCTCTATATAATCGACAACGAGTTTGATGAGGTCGAACTCTCTGATCTGCTGAAACTTGTGGTTCTCGTTCTCGGATTAGCTCCGGGGTGCAGGAACACGATCACGATCCTGTTTGGGGCGTGATAGGGTGCTTAAGAAGTGCACAGTACTTGTAACGGCGATCTTTCTGGTCTCAGTGGTATCCGGATACCTGTATGCGGACTCGAATCCGTATGAATCCGCGATGGTTATGCAGGAACTATCCGGCGAACTCGGCTGGATCCTGGATCTGGACCCGGTTCTGATTTCATTTGTCATATTCCTGAACAATGCATTCAAGAGTTTTCTTGCAATCGTGCTTGGGGTACTCGTGATCGTCCCGATCATGTTCATCATGTTTAACGGATACATTCTCGGCATCGTTATGTGCGAGTCTGCACGCATAGAAGGTCCCCTGTATGTTGCAGCAGCGATCCTGCCGCATGGCATAATCGAACTTCCGATGATCCTCTTAAGCGCTGCTCTCGGGACGCGTATTGGGATGCTGGTACTGCTCCGGATAAGCGGTAAGATACCCACTGAAGAGATTCTATCCACGCTTAAGTGGTCTATATCCTACTATTTCAGATGGATTCTCCCTCTTCTGTTCGTAGCAGCCGTAATCGAGACGTTCATCACGCCTGCTGTGCTGTGGATTCTGGGGTGGTGAACACTTCTTATTCCAAAAATATCGGTGAGAAGACGAAGAGTTTTTGGTCATGTCCATAAAAAAAGAGATCACTGAGAAAAAATTCAAGAGCATTGGGGCAAAAGAGGGGAATAAGGAGGGAAAAAGTTGATACCAGAATTTTATGAGATCCCTGCGAAAGATATCATGGATACGGGGGTGCGGGATCTGCCCCTGCTAGAGAAAGATGCGAGCATAGACCGCGTTTTATCCATGCTAACTGTAGATGATCATGTCTGGATTGTTGAAAGCAAGGGAAGCAAAAAGTTGGTAGGGATAATAACAGAGCACGATATTTTAAATATTTTTTCTCCAACAAAAAAAGTTTCATACTTCGGATTGCCAGACAAGAAGTCTTTACATTATGAAACTTTTGAAAAAGCGGAGCAGATCATGTCCAGAAATCCGGTAAGATGCGAACCAGATGAAAATGTGGA
>QBUV01000036.1 GCA_013572355.1 Candidatus Methanogaster sp. | reverse complement strand
CGGGACATTTATCCTGAATGAAAAAGTCGCGCCGCAATCGACAGTCGCTGCCAAACAGTACATCCGCAACGCGATAATTTCGAAAGGTATCACTCTCGCCGAGGAAGATATCTCCTATATGGATCAGGATGCCGGCTGGCTGTTCGCGGCATCTCGTGCGGAGGGGAATGTATTTTTCGATGTGAAATGGTGGGATTTCGCAGTCCCCGGTGAAATGACTTTGTATATTGCGGAGGAAGGTACGTGGGAATCTGACGAATGGATCTTCACGAACATTAGCGCTGTGACAATGGCAATCGATGATGAAGCGACGGTCGAGGAAGTACTGGAAAACAGCGCGAACGGCATCAGTGATTTCGGTGAGAACGGCGAGGTTGTGCATGTACTGGTAAGCCCTAAACTGGCGATGAAATTCTCCAGGACCCCATCGGATATACTCGGCGACGTTAATCGCGACCCCGAGGAGATGAGCCTCCAGGAACTCCGGGTCTGGATGAAATCCCCGGCGGCACAGGAGCGGTCGGAATCTTACATCCGTAAACTCGAGGGGACGTACCACCTGAAAATTGCCGCACCGTTCATGAGCGTGGTATTTATACTGCTTGCGGCACCCCTTGGACTGGCACCGCAGAGGTCGACCAGCACGATGGGGATAGGTTTATCGATGCTCCTTGTGTTCGG
>QBUV01000037.1 GCA_013572355.1 Candidatus Methanogaster sp. | reverse complement strand
TTCGAGAATCTGACGACAAATGAGTATGAGGGTAGGTTCGGTGTGCAATTCGGCAAGAACGCATTAATTAACGAACTCGATGAGGATATCGAGGTCGGGTTCACCACAACCGAGTTCACAGGTGCAATGGTCCGCATAAAAGACAGTTCCGGGTTGATCAGACGGTGCCCGATCTGCAACCGCGCGCTCACGAAAGGGACGTGCATGGAACACGGGAATGTGGACGGTATTTATGATCTCCGCATCATAGCAGTAATGGATGATGGAGTAAGTGTGCAGGAAGCGCTCTTCAACCGCGAGATCACCGAAAGCATCAGCGGGATCACGCTTGATGAGGCAAAGGAGATGGCGGTGGACGCGCTCGACCATAGCGTGGTGCTGGACGAGATGAAGAAACAGCTCCTCGGCAGGTATTACACCATGACCGGGAGCATTTTTGACCGGTATCTGCTCGTTGAGGGCATACAGCCCGTGGAAGGCGTACCTGACAATGCGGTTGACGCTCTGCTTGCGGAGGTGACATAGATGGCTGATTTCGTATGGGATGTAGCGTATCGGATATTTGCTCAGGAACTGAGGGATACATCAGTTGCGCTGGAGCGTGACCCGGATGATGTGTATGCGCCCCAATATGTGCTGACGCCGACCGGAGCGAAGGTAAACCGCGTCTTTGTCATCGGCA
>QBUV01000038.1 GCA_013572355.1 Candidatus Methanogaster sp. | reverse complement strand
GGCGGCGACTGCGGCTACTACATCGAAGGATTTGTGGCAGATGGGTATGTGGCAATCGATAACAATGCCGACAAACTCTGCAGATTGCTGGTCGAGTTTGAGGGTGATGATAAGAAGACTCTGGCAACCGGCGAGGAATGGTATCTCGGCGGTGGATTCGCACTTGTTCCAAACCAGATCGACCTCGAACATGAGCGGGTATGGTTCTCGCTTTACAGGGATGGTAAGGAACTCGACAGCGAAGTGATCTCATGTGGCAGCGGGGCTGATCCTCAGGATCCTGTATACACCTACACACCAGACATCGGTGGCGAGGACGCGATTCCGGTCTTCTCATGCTATGTGACTGCTGTCTTCAGGGGCACAGACTCCAACATCGTGCAGGTTAAGTACGTCTTCCTGATCGATGATGATGTGATGGAGATCGGTACCGGCGATAGATTTGGGTGCATGGAGGTCGTGACCGTAAGCTCCGCTGGGCTGACCCTCAGAAATGACGAAACCATCGATCTGGACGCCGGAACCACCGAACAAATTATGGATGACGTCTACTTCAGGATTGCAGACAATGACACGGTGAGATTCTATCCGTTCGTCGAGCGCACAATCAGAGATGCTGTATCCGCACCAGAAGAACCTGAAGAAGAATCCATCCCCGACTCTGACGGCGACGGCGTACCCAAT
>QBUV01000213.1 GCA_013572355.1 Candidatus Methanogaster sp. | reverse complement strand
TCCTCGCCGGGGAACTCGTACTCCGAAAGAAGGTCACGAATCTCCATTTCAACCAAATCGATCAACTCAGGGTCGTCGACCTGATCAACCTTATTCAAGTACACGACCATCGCTGGTACGTTTACTTGCTTGGCAAGAAGGACGTGCTCACGCGTCTGCGGCATCGGTCCGTCAGAAGCGGCAACAACCAGGATCGCACCGTCCATCTGCGCGGCACCGGTGATCATGTTCTTAATGTAGTCAGCATGTCCGGGACAATCGATATGCGCGTAATGCCGGGTGGGCGTCTCGTACTCCACGTGGCGCACGTTGATCGTAATACCACGCGCCTTTTCCTCTGGAGCATTGTCGATATCCTCGAACGCCATCGCCTTGGCATGACCCTGTGCAGCGAGGACCTTAGTGATCGCTGAAGTCAGCGTCGTCTTACCATGATCGATATGCCCGATCGTACCAATGTTCAAGTGAGGCTTGTTCCTCACAAAATGTTCCTTTGACATCCCAAAACCTCCTTAAGCTTATTGGCGTGACCTTCTCGAAGCGCGAATCTCTCTTCTCACAAGAGCCCGCGATCGGAGTCGAACCGATGACCTCCCCCTTACCAAGGGGGTGCTCTACCAACTGAGCTACACGGGCGTTCCGATCGCTCCGAAACTTGTCAAAGTGTAACCGCAACCCCCAAGGATTG
>QBUV01000039.1 GCA_013572355.1 Candidatus Methanogaster sp. | reverse complement strand
ACGAGTTCTACCCCTTTTAACTGCGCATTGGTGTCGTAATCCTTACCGTCGATGGTTATCAAGTACTGGGATGCGGTGTTTGTGAGTGTGATCGTCACAGTACCATCGTCTCCGGGAATCAGCACTTCCGGATCGGTCTTTATCGCTTCGAGCTTTAGCGTGCCCCTGCTGTCGAGGGTGTCTGTACCCACCTTGATCTCAAAGTCCTTCTCAGACCATGTCGTGCCTTCATCACCCTGATACCTGATCGTGATCTCGTGGGTTCCGGGTTTTGCGTCATCGGCTACGAAGAGCCGGTATTCGTACATCGCAGAGGAGTCTGCCCCGATGCTTCCCTTATTCTGGCGGGCATTGCTGCTCGAGTCGAGTGTGAATGGATATTTCGGCACGAGTTCGATCGTCACGTCCTCTGCTGTGCCGCCGCCCATGTTCTTGACGTTCACCCATAGATCCACGTACTTCCCGATCTCTGCCGGATATGGCTCGTATCTCGTGATGTCTACCTTGAGCGCGCCGCCTGCAGCAGTTGCTGGGGTGATCATGGTTGCTGATGCGAGTATTGCGAGAACTAAGAGCTGTCGTAGCAGGTTTGCGGTGCTCTTCTTCATGATGTTCACCTCTCCTGCCCGAGCCAGATTGATCCGTGCTCGATTGTGAGCGGGTACTCCGGGATGGCGGATCGATGCCGCGCTGTGTCGATGTTC
>QBUV01000040.1 GCA_013572355.1 Candidatus Methanogaster sp. | reverse complement strand
CTCGAGCCTCCGCGTACCTGACAAAACCAGGGGTCGGAAGAGCGATATGGAGAACACCACACTCAAGCGCGATAATCTCGATCAGTTCGCGGTCGCGTCCGCTCGAATGTGCGCATCCAAGCGTTATCGGAATCTCAGGGAAGAGTTCGGTTGCCCTGCAGAAAACTTCAGCAAAGTCGTACGGATCCGGTTTTACAGAAGACATCGGTGTGCCAGCGATTGGCATGAGCCCTGTTATCACAACCGTTGTCGGGTCGATCTCACTGATGAGTTCGAGCGCCCGAAGTTCTCCACGCAATCTCCCGAAATCAAGACCCACACAGACGTGCGGGAAGATGTCGATGCCCGCATCCGAGATTGCTCTGAGGCTCTGCAGGTAATCATCCTCGGTTGCGTTTATGCCGTACACACGCCTGACAGTCCCCGCGTCTCCGACCACATCGAATGCGATGCCGTCAAGACCCGCGTCTGCAAGAGCGCACGCCTCATCAGGAGTGATGAACCCGGTGTGTGCGATTATGATCAGATCGGTCTCCTGCTTGACCCGTCTGATGGATTCAGCTACGGTTGCAGTCGGGACTTTCCCGCCCGCATCGCACCCACCCGTTACGAGCATGCCAGTGGCGCCACCTCTCGCGATGCGGCGTGCGACCTCCTCTAATTTTTCAGGCGAATCCGCGGGAATCAGACGTGACAGGAGTTTTCCGCCGCAGTGT
>QBUV01000212.1 GCA_013572355.1 Candidatus Methanogaster sp. | reverse complement strand
GCGGGATACGCTCTATTCCCACCAACGACACCCCAAGCAGGGGCAGGGGCGGTGACTTCGTACACAATGGCTGAAAATGTACCTGTAAAAAATGACTCTCAAATCCTGATTTACCAAACGGAAGGTGGTCAGACTAAAATTGAAGTCCTGCTCGTGGCTGAGACTGTCTGGCTGACACAGAAATTGATGGCGGAGTTGTTTCAGACAACTATCCCCAATGTCAATATGCACATCAAGAACATTTTTGAGGAAGGGGAACTTGATCCTGATTCAGTTATTAAGTTTTTCTTAACAACTGCTGCCGATGGCAAAAATTACAGAACAAAATTCTACAGTCTGGACATGATCATCTCTGTCGGTTATCGCGTAAAATCCCATGTTGCCACTCGATTCCGCCAATGGGCAACCCAACGGCTGCGGGAATATATTGTCAAGGGTTTTGTTCTTGACGATGAGCGGTTGAAAAACCCGGATCAGCCCTTTGATTATTTTGATGAACTTCTGCGCCGCATCCAGGACATCCGCACCTCCGAACGGCGGTTTTACCAGAAAATAACCGATATCTACGCCACAAGCATCGATTACGATCCCCGATTTTTTCACAAAAAATCGAGTAAAAACTGCCCTTCGGGAGGGGATGGTGATGCGCTTAATTGTGTGCTGGAAAAGAACGCATTGAAGGTGGGAATAATGACTGATAACTTCTTTGGAACACA
>QBUV01000041.1 GCA_013572355.1 Candidatus Methanogaster sp. | reverse complement strand
CGAGCGGCGTCGAAGCAGCGAACAGATCGCGAACGATGTGCGTGCTGTGCTCGGCAAGCTTCCTGGTGTGACATGCCGGACACGTGCCGGGCAGGGTCTTTTTATTCTTCGCATGGGTGCTTCGACGGAAAGTTCAATCAACATGGAGATCCGCGGGTACGATCTTAAGACTGCACACATGCTCGCCCAGCGGATCAATGAGACAATCAAGTCGATTCCCAGTATCACGGATACGAGGATCAGCAGGGAGGAGGGGAGCCCTGAGCAGATCATCCGGATTCGACAGGAAGAAAGCGGCTGACCTTAAACTGGGAGTATCGCGCATCGGGGACGCACTCGAAACGGCAGTAGGCGGCAAACGGGCAACCTTTTACCGTGAGGGTGGGAAGCAGTATCCGATAGTTGTAAGGCTGAGCGAAGGGGATCGCAAGGAACTCAACGAGTTACTCGACCTGACAGTGGTCAACAACCTCGGTGAACCGGTTGTATTGCGCAACGTAGTTAAAACGGTGCGCGAAGAAGGGCCGGTCCGTATCGAACGGAAGGATCAGGAACGTATAATCTCGATCGAAGTGAATTATACCGGTCAGGATATGGGAACGGTTATCGAAGAGATACGCAAGAAGCTTCGCTTCATCCCAGTCCCCAAGGGTTTTGCCATTATGTTCGGCGGTGACTATGAGGAACAGCAAAAAGCTTTCAGGGAACTACTCGTCGG
>QBUV01000042.1 GCA_013572355.1 Candidatus Methanogaster sp. | reverse complement strand
TGATTTGTATTTGGTGGTATAATCTTCATTTGGGAAAGCGCGAATTCTGTCTACTGGTAACTTGAATTCCGGGTCTAGATTTTTCAATCCGCCAGCGCAAACTTTCGGCCCGATAATTTCATTTTTCTCAATCACAAGTACAGATAAATCTGAATCCTTCAGTTCATGAGCGCAGGCAAGACCTCCTGGTCCTGCTCCAATAATAATCATATCAAATTTCTCTGTCATACCAGTATGCAGATTGATAAGGAGATTATAATAATTTCTCGCCCAACTTTTAAATACACCTCCCTATTAACTGAATTCGCTAGGCTAACCGGAGGGGTAGGCGTCCTCTTATACACCGAAATCGTCTTTAGCGGGGGTGACGGCCGAGTGCGGCGTATCAGACCTGTTGGAGGTCCTCGTTGTGACGATGAGGTCCTGTCCTGTGGGGCTGGTGGTGGCGAGCAGATGCAGCCGGAGGGCGGCATTATTCGTCTTGATTACAGAAACCGGGTCAGGCCCTGACGGGAGCAGCCTTACTGTTTATTACCAACGCTCATGGGGTCGCGGGACCGAGAAGCAATGTGATAGCTTCCAGGAGGTGCTGGCGACAAGCTCGGTGCTTAGCACTTTTTTCTGTAAGAAAAAGTGCGCCAGCACCGAGCTTGGAGCGAGATGGAGTTTGCGGAGCAAATTCCAGCGTAGCGAGAACTTCAATCCATAACTGTATTGTTGA
>QBUV01000043.1 GCA_013572355.1 Candidatus Methanogaster sp. | reverse complement strand
AAGTATAAAGTTGGATATAAATTTTATATTTATGCAAGCGGTGGCGAGAAAACTGTTGAGACCGAGTTTGAGATAAGAGAGGGGGCTGATAAGGGAGATCAACGAATGAATTATCCCGTTTACTTCAGAACACTGATGACCCGGATTAAACAGATTTTCACAGATTTTTAGTCAGCTGGTTTCTGCCACACTCTGATATCAACTTGATCTCCTGCTTAAAGGCAGACACTCAGCCCTTGGCGAAGAGAAGTAGCGGTACGTCGACTGGAGCACAACCGATTGGATCACAGATCAAGCGCCTGAATACGCGATTCGAAGTGAAGGATACAACGGCAGGGCTGGGTGTCTCAACTGCTCGCTACAAATACCCAATAAACAGTATATTTCGACAGTTTTTTATAGATCGATAGCACAGGTATCGCATATAACTGACTGGAAAGAGACGCTGGAACGGATAGCACCGACATCTCGCCGCTATCCTGGACGGTGTTTTCGGGCAGGAACTATAATATGATGCAGCCATCGAAAACGCAAAAAAATCGTGATATGGTTATAACTACAACCGAGAGGATTGTTACATGAGTCTGCTCTTAAGAGATACCGAGAACTACGGAAACGTCTACATCGATGACGGTAGGATCGCTGAGATCGGCTGCGGCGCGTATGACGCGGATACCGTGATCGACGCGAAGAGAAAGGCACTCGTGCCCGGCTTTGTGAACACGC
>QBUV01000106.1 GCA_013572355.1 Candidatus Methanogaster sp. | reverse complement strand
CGCTGCCTGTTACCCGATTCGCGGGCATTCAAGAGATAGAAGTAGAAGCGTAAAGGAATCGTTCTCGGATAAAATGTAAACGCCCTTTAACAAGTCTTATTTTGAACAGAAGTATATATGAAATTACCACTGATTTCCGGAGAGGATATGTGCAAGATCGTCTCAAAATTGGGATTTTGGATGGTTCACCGAAAGGGTAGTCATACCCGACCCCGCCATCTGCCATGGCGAACCGACCTTTCGTGGCACACGTATCATGGTCGCGGATGTACTGGAACAGGTTGAGAGCGGCATGGCTTATGAGGCGATCATCGAAGAGTGGCGTGGAACTTTGACACGCGATGCGATTGTAAAAGCCGCTCGTGTAAGCCACCTGCTGCCCGAAGACACTGACATAAGCGAGACTGAATGGCTTCAGGCAGCAGCCGCCAACCCCTCCCTTGATTTCCTGAAAGATCCTGAAGAGGGAATTTACACGCTTTCTGATGGGGAACCATTCTATGATGAGAGATAAAGTCGTCATTGGTGCCTTTTCCGTTCGATGATCTTCAGGGCGACCAGAGTACGACCCACAGTCTCAATCAAGAGTTTTGATGCGCTACAGATAGCAGACGTGGAGGCGTATACTCCACAGCACACCCAATGATCCCCTCGCACCCTCCCGCGCCAGTTCAGCCCAGATACCGCTCCGCGGACACCGCGGCGAGCGCACCATCGCCGACAGCGGTCGCAACTTGCCTGAGTTGTGTTGTCCGGCAGTCTCCCGCCGCAAAGACCCCCGGTATCGAGGTTGCAAGCCGCTCATCGGTCAGGATGAAACCTGCATCATCCTTCTCGGCATCGATAAATTCGGTGTTCGGAACCAGACCCACATACATGAAAACGCCGCTAACTGCAAGTCGGGAGCGTTCTTCGGTCGCAACGTCCCGAAGTACCACCCCTTCGACCGCATCCTTCCCGGCGATCTCTTCAACGACTGCGTTCCAGACAAACTCGATCTTCGGATCCGCAAACGCCCTCTCCTGCAAAATCTTTGCTGCACGGAGTTCTGAGCGCCTGTGGGCAACGTACACTTTGTTAACGATCTTTGACAGGAATAACGCTTCTGTTATCGCAGAATTTCCTCCACCGACCACGAGGACGTCCTTATCCCTGAAAAAGAACCCGTCGCAGGTAGCACAGAAAGATACACCCCTTCCGATGAAATCCTCCTCGCCTTTCACGCCAAGACGGCTCGACTTTGCCCCTGATGCGATGATGACCGATCTTGTCTTGTAATCATGATCGTCGGTCTTTACCGACTTATACTCTCCCTCATCCCGTATCGCAATCACTTCCCCGTCCTCGATTTCGAGATCGAACGCTCTTGCCTGTTCCTCGAATTTCTGCATCAATTCGTACCCGCTGATCTCAGGAAATCCCGGATAATTTTCAACGGAATCGGAAAGTACGATCTGCCCGCCGACACCGAGTTTTTCTATGACCACTGTCCTAAGGCGCGCCCTCTTGGCATAGATCCCTGCGGTGATGCCGGCAGGACCTGCCCCGACGATGACGACATCGTATATCTCCATGTTCAAAGCAGGGGGAACATTTTACTTAAGGATTGCCGTTGCCATGAATCGATCTCTTGCCGCACCCGCACGCTCTGATATTCGTGGACATCCCGGATCCTGGCGCACACCCAACACATTTATGACCGATCGTTTGATTCTTATCACTAATGAAACTCGCAATCATCGCCGGGACTCCGGGATCCGGGAAGACCTCGATACTCATGCATGCAATCGCATACCTCAGACGTAGCGGCATCACTCCGGCCGTGGTCAAGGTGGACTGCCTCTTCACGGATGACCAGACAAGGTTCAACCGGCTCGATGTGCCGGTCCGTGTTGCGCTCTCAAAGGACATGTGTCCTGACCATTTCGCCATCTATAACGTCGAGGAGATGCTATCGTGGGCAGAAGAGCAGAACGCGGACATATTACTCAGCGAGACCGCGGGTCTGTGTCTGCGCTGCGCCCCTTACGTGGATCAATGCGTTGCGGTCTGCGTGATTGATGTGACCGCCGGACCGAATACGCCGGCAAAGGTCGGTCCCCTCCTGACCACTGCCGATGTGGTGGTCGCGACCAAAGGCGATATCGTATCCCAAGCGGAGCGGGAGGTCTTTCGGGAGCGGGTCATCGAGGCAAACCCGGGATGCATCATCGTCGAGGCGAACGGCCTTTCCGGGCAGGGCGCATCCGAACTCGGAAACGCGATGATTCATGCACCTGAAATCGAGATCGGCAACACCGAGATGCGGCTGAGGCACAATGCGCCGCTTGCGGTCTGCACGCTCTGCACCGGCGAGACACGGGTTGCAAAGAAGTATCATTCAGGAGTTCTCAGGCACACCGACGGTTTCATGGAATATCAGGGCGAGTGAGGGGAAGGCAGGGGCGGTGGGCTGGTGTGAGTGGGTCTGGTGTGGGGGGGGGCGGGGATTTGGACGATGGGGGTTGATGTGAGGGGGATGATTGATGCGGGAGAAGTGGAAGGGAAGGAGTTTTAGTATATATGGGATGTGAACTACTACTGACAGAGCAGAGGATGGACTCGATACAAATTTATAAATAAGAATGTGGTTATGATGTCTACCGTAATAAGTGAGATGAACAGAATTGAGCTGGTTAACCTTGAACGGCTTGCTTATATTTTGAAAGGGCTGAGTTTAGCAGAGTTTGAGACCCTGGAACTCCTATTGGATGAAGGGGCTTTTGGTAGCATTAACCAGTCCCTCAGGGAACTGGAAGCAGGAGAGGGAATACCAATTGACGAGTGGTGAACGAAGACGATACCAACTCTTCATGTCCCCCTCTGCACACAGGAAGTACAAAAAGTTTGATCCGCGGTTGCAGAATAAAGTTAAGGAGGAAGCGAGGAAGCTCTCGGAAGAACCCCATCGATATGAGGAGTTAAAGGGTCATTTGAAAGGCATAAGGTCTTACCACGTCGGGTATGAAAACACAGAATATCGGATCGCCTATCGGATCGTCGAGGATAAAAATCGAATTGAGATCGTCCTGGTGAAAACCAGAAGGAATTTCTACCAGATATTGAGACGGGTTTTAAGATAATTGAGGGGGTGGGGTACATGAAACGACTGCGCAATCATGCTTGACAGGATTCCGGGCGACCTCGCGCTCGTGATCGCGCTGACGCTCGCATGCATCCTCTTCGTGCTGACTCCGCGACTTGACGAGACGCCGGTGCGGGTGCTGCTTGGTCTGCTGCTCGTGCTATTCCTGCCCGGGTACTCGCTCGTTGTTGCATTGTTTCCGAGAAGGGGCGATCTTGATAGTACCTGGACGATCGCGCTCAGTTTTGCACAGTGTTCCCGATACAAGACTCATGCGAACGGTCATGTTTCATGGACATATCAGCAATCGTAAGCTGCATCTACTCAGATTAAACAGCCTAAAAATAGAGTCGCAATTTTGTCCGGAAGCCAAACTTTTCGGAAACACTATATTTATAAGCAAAGGCAGCAAGTTTGAAAAAAACAGAAGACAGATCAATACATGGAGGTGGATGACATGTTCTTCGACAATATTATATACCGCGGTTATGAACGTCTGCTGACCGGTGAGATCAGGAAACACCATATACCGCGCCATATCGCTGTTATCATGGACGGGAACCGCAGGTACGCCGATAGACTCGGCATCATGCGCAATCTGGGACATACGTATGGCGCCAGGACGACAGAGTGGTTTCTTGACTGGTGCTGGGAACTCGGCGTGAAACAGGCAACGATCTATGCATTCTCAACAGAGAACTTCTCACGCACCAGTGATGAGCGTGCCATGATCTTCGATCTCATCATCAGGAAACTCGATGAACTGATCCATGATCCACGCACACACGAGAGGCGGATGCGGATCTCTGCAATCGGCGAGGTGCATCTGCTGCCCGGCGATCTGCAGGACGCTATAATGCGTGCAGAGGATGCAACCCGCGGTTATGATGGGATGTATCTCAACATCGCTGCTGCTTACGGCGGGCAGCGTGAGATTCTCGATGCGGTGCGTGACATGGCTCGCAAGGTGCGGTCCGGCGAACTACATGCGGACGATATCGATGAATCTACGATCTCCGGGCACCTCTATACGAACGGGACTTTGATCCCTGATGTCGATCTGATCATACGCACGGGCGGCGATATCCGCACCTCGAACTTCCTTCCGTGGCAGGCAAACGGCAGCGAGTGCGCAGCATACTTCTGTGCGCCGTTCTGGCCAGAGTTCCGGAAGATCGACCTCCTCCGCGCAATCCGGGTCTATCAGGTGCGGGAGCATGAACGGAAGCATGCGGCAACGCGAAGGATCATCGATATGCTTGCGGCATGTGGACATGCTGAACTGGAGGATGCCATCAGCCATGTCAGGCGTGCGATAGGTAAGAAGGATACTGCGACGGTGGCAGGGAATTGATTGGTCGTCCACCCGGGACCCGGGCAGCAGAATGATATATGAACCGGATAAGAAGATTACACGCAACATGTCAGAATCGAGAGGTATGGACATCGACCGGATGCTATCGATCATCCTAATTATCGCAATCATCCTCGCAGTAGCCATGACCGTCTATGTGATAGTGACGCCTAAGCAGGGCGAGAAGTTCACGGAATTCTATATCCTTGGTCCGGAGGGGATGGCGGACGATTATCCAACGGATCTGGCGGTTGGAGAAGAGGGAGAGGTCATAATCGGTGTTGTAAATCATGAATACGCCAGCACAACGTACTTGCTGGAAGTGAAACTTAACGAGACGGTTATAGGCGGAGATGAACTGCATCTTGAGCATGGCGTGATATGGGAGGGGACTTTCTTCTTCGAGGCAACCAGGAAAGGGGAAGACCAGAAGGTAGAGTTTTTGCTGTACAGGGATCAGGATCATAACGAATCTGACGAGACCGGGGAGCCGTATCGATCGCTCTATCTCTGGGTGGACGTCGATTGAAGGGAAAGAACCTTTACCTTCCATCCACCCCAACATACACCCATGTTTCTGGCACATCCGTATCTCCTCTTGCTTGCAATCCCTGTGCTCGTGGCAGCAGCATACCTCATCCGGAAGGGGCATAAGAAAGGGATAATCGTCGCCAGGACTGTTGTGTTCCTGCTATTGATCGTAGCGCTTGCGTCCCCTTACGATCTGGTCTCGCGAACCGTTTTTGATGAGACTCCAAGCGTCATCATAATCGATGATCATACAGGCAGCATGGCGCTCTTTGATAACGATACAGGGACGCGCGTCTATGACCGGCTCCAGAGCCGCACCCCGACAAGCACCCACCAGATCACTGGCGTTCGGTCAGCGATCGGGGATGCGATCACCGAGTTTGCGCAAGGGAACGACAACGTCCTGCTCGTGACCGACGGCAACAACAATTACGGGCTCGACCTGGCTGATACCATCGCATTCGCAACAACTATCAATACCACGGTCTGCGCTATCAGGCAGGAGCCAGAGCAGAACGATCTGAGCGTCGAGATCATCGGAAGCAAGGACGCGATCGTGGAATCGCAGCAGTCGTTTACAATTCTGGTGCGGCAGGCAGGAGGCGATGCGAGATATACGCTCTCGGTTACGATCGATGACGTAAGAGTGAAGGAGACCGCGGTTACCCAGACCGGGCGGGAGAATACCATATCGATTCCGCACACCTTTCGAAACACAGGCTCGCACACCATAAAAGCAGAGATTGTGCCTGAAAGCGAGGATGCAAGGCAGGATAACAATGTATTCTACAAATCGGTCTATGTGGTTCCGAAACCAAAGATTCTTCTCGTGGCGGTGCGGAACTCTCCGCTATCCCAGACGCTTGCCGAACTGTACGACACAACAACCGTCAGTTCAGCGGCATCGGCGGATCCTGAGGACTATCTTGCCGTGGTTCTTGATAATGCCCATGTAAACGATCTTAGCAAAGATGAACTCGGTAAGTTGAGGATGTATCTGCAGAATGGTGGCGGGCTTGTGGTCGTTGGTGGGGATCGTGCGTATGACCAGGGCGGGTACTATGACTCGCAGTTCGAGACGCTGCTTCCTGTTAGATCCAAGGAGAGCGAGGGGGAAGGCAAAAACGTTGGCGTGGTGATCATAATCGACATTTCAGGAAGTGTCGGCACGAGTTATGGTGATGATACTGCACTGAGCATGGAAAAGGCGCTGGCAATCAATATACTTCGCGGAATCAGCATAAACGACCATATCGGAGTGATAGCATTCAATCAACGGGCATACACCGTATCCCCGCTGACCAGAGGACTGTACAAGAGTACGCTTGAAGATAAGATCACGACGTTGAAACATGGCGGAACCACCCATCTGGACACTGCGCAGATTGCCGCTTCTGCGATGCTGGATGGGTATGTGGGCGCGAAGAGCGTGATCATCATCTCGGATGGGCGAATGACAAGCGATGATGATACCTGCCTTAACCTCGCAAAGGCGATGGCTGATTCCGGCATCACCACGTACGCTGTCGGCGTTGGCGAGACGACAAACGAAGATTTCATGAAATCCCTTGCGTCAGAGGGCCGCGGAATCTATTACAGGCCCGCGGAATCGGAGCGGCTGAATATCATCTTTGGGGAGAAGCCGGAAGAGCCGGATGATACGACAAAAGGGGATTTCTCGATCAGCGTCCTGAATCCGAACCACTTCATCACAGAGAATCTTGCACTCGCAGGCTCGATCACCGGCTACAACAAGGTCACCCCGAAGACAGGCGCGCAGACGCTTGTCACGACAGGCGCGGGTAAGCCGGTCGTCACTGCATGGCGGCTTGGCATGGGGCATGTGGTCTCCTTAAGCACCGATGACGGCGCAGGATGGAGCGGCGCGCTCTACAGCGGCGATAATGCTGAACTAATCTCGAGGGTGGTTAACTGGGCGGTCGGGGATCCGAGAAGGAACGATGAGATCGTGATCTCTGGAGATGATGTCCATCTCGGCGATCCCGCGGTAATCGGTGTCAGGTCGGACACCGTTCCGAGCATAAATCTTGATGGGAAGCAACTTGAACTCTCGCAGATCGACAAAGACCGGTACCAGACCTCGATTAAGACAGAGTCCCTCGGATTCCTGGATATATCGGGATATTCGATCGCTGTGAACTATCCCGCCGAGTTTCGGGATGTCGGGTTCTCTGAAGACCTGAAGGGCACGATCGATATGTTTGGCGGGGCAGTGTATGAAGAGGACGAGATCGATCCGCTGCTTGAAAATTTAAGGGATCGATCCACACGCACGGTTCAGGAGCCAGAGGATATGCGACTGCCGTTTCTGCTCGCTGCGATGATCATCTTTGTAGGAGAGGTGGCGATGCGAAGGTTGCGGGAGATTAGAAGGATGCGGAAAAAGGGGTAACCTTCTATTTCCCGGCACGATTCCCCAGTTCCCGGATAAGCATACTGAGACTCGAGCTGCGAAGGAAGTGGCACGGTTTGTCTCTCATCTTACACGCCTTCTTGACGTATTTACATGCGTTGTGGCTGTTTATGTCCACAGGGCAGAATACCATGTCTATCCCATCCACAATGGTCTCTATCTCCTTTCTCCCCTGGATGCACCGCCCGCAGTGGTAGCAGAACGTGCCGCCAACGGATTCGATCGCATCCCTGTAATACGGCATGAGCGATTCCACGCCACCGATATAAGCCACCTTCACCCCATTTAAATCGACGCTCGCCACTTCGCCCACGATATCCGGTTCCGGACGATACTCGATCTCCACCAGTTCTCCGGATTTTACATCATCGCTCCGATCTCGCGATAGCAGTTCATCAGTCAGCCGCTTCACTTCACTGGTGAGGAAATCGATCTCCTTTTTCAGATTCTCGGTTTGATTGAGTGTATCTTCGCCACCAAGCCCCTCTAAATCACTCACCAATTGTCTGTTCAGCCGCTTCTCTTCTTCCAGTGAGGTGGTGATCCGTAACCGATCCTCTCTGACGGATTCGATCTCTGATTTTAGCTGCTCTCTCTTCCGCTCCAGTCTGTTGCACTTTGTCCGGAGTTTTTCGTTCGCTTTCGAAGCATCCTTAAGCCCCACCAGGATGTTCTCAGGAACGCCGCAGGGAAGTGTTCTGCGAAGCTCGCCATAGAGCCTCGATGCTCGATGCCCGTACATGTGCGTGGCAGCAAAGACCGCTGCCTCGATTGCATCGATATCTTCACGCTGGTTCCGCACAGCAAACCAGATGAGCGCAGGAATAGGGATATCCGTGCCGTTCCCGTTACTTTTATCCTCGATATGTCTGTAAATTTCTTCCTGTGGGATGCGTTCGATATCCTTCCTGTATCGCTCGAACCGGTCCTTTAATATCCGGTCCAGTTGTTTGGATGTCTTGTTCTGGCTGCTACATGCCTGAACGAGCCCGCCATGCATCTCATAAGCCGTGACCGGGTCACAGTCAAGTTTCAATCGCTTAAAGAGATCGCCCAGTTCCCTGTCATCATACGTCAATCCGAGGATTGAACAGACCGTTTGATTCTTAAGTTCCCATATCTTCCTTTCCGGCATTGATACCCCCAAATAGGAAAGCCCGATTCATGATTAATGATTCATGGACCGGGCTTCTCGTTTATTCAACTTACAAGCACCTTTTCAGCCAGACCGTGACCGATGGTGATGTGCTGCCCGCCTACGTTTGCACGTATGTACGTACCCTTATCAGACGCCGGTGCTGCTGTCTCTCTCCTGAGCAGGGTTACCCGAGAACCCTCTTCAAGTCCGATCTGCTCAAACTTTCCCTTGACATGGGTTCCGCCAACGATCTTTTCCACAGTGGAACTTTCACCCTCTTTCAGATGGTTGAGCTGGATGGATTTCCCCTTCTGTGTCACAAAGATCTTTGATGACTGACCTTCACCCATCCGCATCTCCGCGCCTCCGGACGAAAAGACCATGGTGCAATCCGGCACATGGCGCAGGAATGTAAGTTCGCTTCCCTCTACGATCCCGTATTCGGAAAGAAAACCTTCGAAATCCTTCCCGCCTTCAATCGATCTGACTGTTCCCTTATCTCCTTCTTCCAGTACCAGCAGTGGAGTTGTCTCTCCTTCCATCTCTACATAGATCTTATCAGCCCATCCGCGGGCTATGACCAATTCATCCTGATCCTTTGTTCTGAGAGAGATCGGTCCCCAGTGTACGTGCACTGGCTCGGTCGCTACCACCTCGAGTCGGGTTCCCTCGGTTACGCCGAGTTCCTCAAGGTGCTCTTTAACATCCATACCCCCTGTGATCTCTTTAACAACCACAGTGGTTTCGGGTTCCACATCTTTCAGTGATCTCATCTTATATACCTCCTTTTTGGATTTACTTCTGTGATATGTCGTTAGGTGTGTAAATACCATACCCTACAAAAAGTAGGGTTACCTATATTCTGTCGAACCGCAGACCTATGCCGAGCAGCAGATCGGATGGTGCTGAACCGGATACCAGCTAAAATACACGAGACTCGATTATGCGCTATCGCGTACCCTGCCTGTAAACCTGACGATAAAGATACTTATCTCATAGAGGATCGCAAGCGGCAGAGCAACGATGATCTGGATTAACACGTCAGGAGGCGTGAACAATGCTGCCGCAATCAGGACCCCGATCAACACATTTACATCGCATAACCGCCAATATCAGCACCGTGACACCTGACAGTACGCGACTATATTTTGACGCTCTTGAAAGCGATTTGGAGCGCGCCGTCGAGATCGCATCAGAGGCACGCTTGCGCGGTTACGACCCTGAGACGTACCCTGAAATTCCGATGGCAAAAGACCTTGCGGATCGGGTCGAGAACTTAATCGGCATCCCGGTTGCTGACCGGATTCGTGAACTGGCTCATGATCTTAAGATGAGCAGGGAAGAGTCTGCGATGCAACTTGGTGCTGACCTCGCAGGGATGCGCATCCACACCTTCGAGAGCAGGGATGAGGCTGTGGAGATGGCGATACGAGCCTCTGTTGCGCTCCTGACCGAAGGAGTCGTTGCAGCGCCGATAGAAGGGATTGCAAAGATCACCATAGAAAAAAATGACGATGGCACCGAATTTATCCGCATCTTCTACGCAGGACCGATCAGGAGTGCTGGTGGAACTGCGCAGGCGCTATCCGTACTGGTTGCAGACTATGTGCGGCGGGAACTCGGGATCAACAGGTACATGCCGAGAACTGAAGAGATCGAGCGGTGCGTGGAAGAGATAACGAAGTACCGGACGGTCGCAAACCTGCAGTACACGCCAAGCGACGAGGAGGTCAGGCTGATCACGACGAACTGCCCGATCTGCATCGATGGCGAGCCGACCGAGGAAGAGGAGGTCGAGGGTTACCGGAATCTGGCGCGGATCGAGACGAACCGCGTTCGCGGCGGAATGGCTCTCGTCATCGCAGAAGGCATGGCACTCAAGGCGCCAAAGATTCTCAAGCATGTGGCGAAACTGCATCTCGATGGATGGGATTTCCTAAACCAGCTCGTCACGAAAGGTGCAAGTGATGACGACGGCAGCACAGTAATCGAACCGAAGGGGAAGTACCTAAATGACCTTATTGCGGGAAGACCTGTCTTTTCGCATCCATCGAGACCCGGCGGGTTCCGGCTCAGGTACGGAAGGGCGAGAAACACCGGATTTGCTGCCGCGGGCGTCTCGCCTGCGACGATGATCATAACCGATAGCTTTCTTGCCACTGGAACCCAGACGCGTGTCGAACGCCCTGGTAAGGCGGCAGGCATCTCGCCTGTGACCGGAATCGAGGGTCCGACTGTGCGCCTCTTTGGCGGGGATGTGGTGCGAATCGACGATGAAAAAGAGGCGGTGCGGCTGCATGACCGGGTCGAGGAGATCCTTGACATCGGTGAGATTCTCATCAATTACGGCGATTTCCTTGAGAACAACCATCCGCTGATGCCGCCTTCGTACTCGTTTGAGTGGTGGATCTCAGAACTTAAAGAGGCAGCAGGCGCCGATATCGTGGACAAAATGTCAGCTGGCGACCTCGAGGATCCGGATCAGGAACTTGCGCTCGAACTCTGCGACCGCTACGGTGTCCCGCTCCACCCTAAGTTCACGTACCTCTGGCACGATATCTCGATTGAGGATTTCAGAACCCTATCCGAACATATCTCCCTGCACGGCAGGGTTGATGACGGGATTCTCCTGATCCCAAACGATTCCGGGGTGAAAAAGATTCTCGAGACGATCCTTCTCCCGCACAGGGTCGTGGATGGCGAGATAACGCCCGTGAAAAATTCTCCGTCCCAGGCGTCGACGCGGGAGGCGTTAGCGATATCTGATCCGCTTCCACTGATGCGATGCGTCGGAACCCAACCTTTTCACAAAAGGTTGACCAAAAACTGCCCTTCGGGTGGGGTCGACGATCTCGAAGAACAAAACGTTCTCGAGGCTATATTTAAGATAAGTGGCATCCGTGTCAGGCCGAGGGCGCCAACCAGGATCGGTGCACGGATGGGGAGGCCCGAAAAATCCGATAAACGGGAGATGAAGCCGGCGCCCCATGTCCTCTTCCCTGTCGGGGATACCGGTGGGAAATCAAGGTTGCTTACAAAGGCAGTGAACTATACCCAATCGATGAACGCAGGAATCGGCGTGATCCCTGTCGAGATCGGGATGCGCAAATGCCCGTCCTGCGGAAACGAGACCTACGAATACAGTTGCGGATGCGGCGCGAGAACAGAGCCGGTGCTCTTCTGCCCGCGGTGCAACATCCATGTCGAGAGCCGCACCTGCCCGAAATGCGGTCTGGAGACGACGTCTGCCAGGAAGATCGATCTCGATCTGAAGACGCGGTATGCATCAGCGTTCGCAAACCTCGGGGAACGGGACAATATTCCTATTTTCAAGGGAGTTCAGGGAATGATTTCGAAAGACAAGAGTCCGGAATCGCTTGAGAAAGGAATTCTCCGTGCAAAACACGGCGTATTCGTCTTCAAGGACGGCACTGTTAGATACGACCTGACAGACCTGCCGCTCACGCACTTCAGCGCGGAGGAGATCGGGGTGGATCTCGATACAATGCGGCGTATCGGATACGAATACGACATGGACGGACTTCCACTGACCGATAAGAGCCAGATACTGGACTTGCGTGTGCAGGACATCATACTGTCAATCGATGCTGGCGAATATCTGCTCAGGGTCTCTCATTTCATCGATGATCTTCTCGTGAAGTACTATGGGGGCGTTGCATTCTACAACGCCTCGAAGAGGAACGATCTCATCGGCAGACTGGTGATCGGGCTTGCTCCGCACACCTCTGCCGGCGTGCTCGGGCGGCTCATCGGGTTTACGCGGGCATCGGTCGGGTATGCGCATCCGTTTTTTCATGCCGCGAAACGCCGAAATTGTGACGGCGACGAAGACTGCGTCATGCTGCTCATGGACGGTTTGCTCAATTTCTCGCGGTCATATCTGCCTGCAAGGCGCGGCGGCTTGATGGATGCCCCGCTTGTGCTCACGATACGGATCGATCCGAAAGAGATTGACAAGGAGGCGCACAACATCGATATCATGGAGCACTACCCGCTCGAATTCTATGAGGCGGCAAGCGATTTCGCAAACCCGAAGGATGTCGAGGATCTGATGGACACGGTGTCGAAGCATCTCGGAACTACGGCGCAGTACGAGAGCAGATTCACGCATCCGACATCGAACATCGCAGCGGGACCTCTGAACAGCGCATACAAGACACTCGGATCGATGGTCGAGAAGATGGACGCACAATTGGCGCTTGCCCGCAAGATAAGAGCGGTCGATGCCGATGATGTTGCCGAGCGGGTGATCAACTCGCATTTCCTGCCCGACATGATCGGAAACCTCCGTGCATTCTCCCGGCAGAAGGTCAGGTGTGTGAAGTGCGGAGCGAAGTTCCGGAGGCCGCTCCTGAGCGACACCTGCCCGAAATGTCACGGCAGGGTCATACTGACAGTCACAGAGGGTTCTGTCAAGAAGTATCTCGACACGTCCACGCGTGTCGCAACGGAATATGAGGTGTCCGAGTATACGAGGCAGCGGATCGAGCTGATCGGTCTTGATATCAAGTCGCTTTTTGAGAGCGACAAGTCGAAACAGATGGGGCTGCTTGATTTTATGTGACCTGACAATGCCCGCCGCTGATTACAACTTCAAGTGCGATCACGGACTCGATAGGTGTGATGTTGCCGCCAGAGTTACAGTCGCACCAGCTTCAACGCTGGTCGCCCAGACTCGTGCATGTATGCAATCAAACTACCTCGAATAGAAGTTTTTTGCTCACAGCTCCAAAAACTCATCCACAGCAAGCCCCGCTTCTTCAATGATCGCTTTCAACGTTCCGTCTTGGAGATCCACACCCGGATGATTTGGAATTGTAGTTCTTCTCTTTGTGATTGGATTATACCAGATTTCATGACTTCCCTTTGCTTGTCTATCAAAAATGAATCCCGCTTTCCTCAACTTCCTGATAACATCTCTTGCAGTAAGGGGTGGTAATCGCGTCATGCAGCTACACTTATCGGTATTTTAACGTCCTGGATAACTTTCTTTGATGGTTTAATCTCATACGGCAGAGGATCGCCATGCTCGATATAGGACTCAACGAGTTTTCTTGCCACATCCTGTGCTATCTCCATCGTCTCTGCTATCGACCTTCCCTGCGCGACAAGTCCCTGAAAGGTATCGCTTGTTGCAAGATAGCCACCGTCTTCCAGTTTCTCTATTTTTATGGGTATGAGGTATTCAGGCATTTTCACCACGTCGGGTTGTTTTTACATTGTCAATAATCGCTTTTCGTATGACTTTTGGCGATGTCACACTCGGTTTGACTTCGCAGGTGTGTTGAAGTTGAACAATCTCAATCATGGCGGACGTACGAACCAAAGGTCACTCAAGCGTCAACGATCTCTCGCAATCGCGCAACCGAAATCTTCTCCGGCTTCTCCACAGGTGCCGGAGGCATATCGTACGGCAGCTTTGCAAGCGCACGGGTAAGCGCTGGAAGCACCTTATACTCTTTCTGGATCGAGTAAAAACCGGGACGCGCTCCGCCGCCGCGGTTTGCGCGGCATCTTCTCGGATCTCCCGGAACAAAACCCCGCTCTTTGATAAACGCGCCCGGATCGATTTTCCGGATGGTGTTGGCAAGCGCGGTGACCATCGCCTCTTCCCCGTGTATCAACATGCCGAAACATGTCTCCTTGATCGTGACGTCGGCATGGAGTTCGTAGATCAAGAGATGCATCTCGCTTGGCAGTTCCGACGAGAGCACAACCAGCCTGGTAATCTTTCCCATCTTCACACCTCTGTTACGTAAACGGTATCCCCCTCTCCGATATCCTGCAGTTTATCGAGATCGATAACTCGCCCGATGATGTTTGTATACGCGAATTTCTCGCCGGATGGTCCATATCTTGAATCATCAGTGAGTTTCACGCCGATCATCTGGGCATATTTTGCAGATTGGCTTGTAACGCCGATCTCACCGGCTGACACGATCTCTTCAGGTACATTTTCAGGCATGACCTCTTTCTTTACCTCAGTCACCCTGAATAGTCGGGTATCCTCATACGTTGCAAATACTGGAAGCGCGCCGATCGGTGATTTGAGCAGCCCAAGAGCGTGACGGAAGAACTCGATCGTCTTTGGTGCGAGATCGTCATATAATTCGATTCTTATGAGATTCTTCTGGGAAACCCCGTGCCCGGTAACCTCGCAGGCTCCCACGATCTCTATTGTGGTCTCTGGAGTCTGCTGCACAACCACATCGGAATCAGCGGTCTCCCCATCGCGACGCATGGTTATGCCGCGTTCTCTCATCTCCTCTTCTGCCGCTTCGAATGTCTTGCCAAGCAGCATGATGCGCTCGGGATCGATGTGGAGCGCGATTGCTTGATCCTTCTCCACGAGCTGGATCAGTTCCATGCCGTCTGTCACTGTACCGACCACCGAGTGGCTTGGGGATGAGGTCTTGTCAAGTTTTGATATGTATATACGCCCGAGTCCGGCACCGTTAGACCTGACTGTTATTATTCCGGCTCTTCTCGGTTCTTTCTGCTCGAACGGGCATTCTTCGTCTTGCAGCGATTCTGTGGATGCAAACGCGTGCGAGACGGTGCTGAATGCCAATGCGCTGTTTTTTACCGCTGCTAAGAAATGTTCTGCGCCGTAAGGGGCATCTGGCGAGAGTTCAATCGCAGCGTAAGTGAATATTCGCATCCCTGGCTCGATTCCAGTTGAGAGGTCGGTCGTCACGATCTTGTTGACGATCGTCTCCCACCGCTCGACAGGGGCGATGCCCGTTATCGAGTCACCTGTATCGAGAGACTCAATCACACTCCTCCCGCTAACGATTCTTCCAAAAACACCGCCATCCAGCGGTGCTCCGTGTGCCGCGGTGTGTAGTTTTTTCGATATGACCATGTAAGTATGGTCTGCAGCATATCCGCCTGTGCCAAAGAGCACGTCCCACCGCATATATTCATGGTCCCGGTGGGATGGAGTGATACTTGTCTTAAACGGTCCGAATGCGAGCGCATCTCTTCCAGCCCACTTAACGCCGGAATTTATGATTCCTGATCCCGCATCCCGCCAGACATCCTGATGTGCTGATAGTTCGATCCCGATATCGCCTTTCGTCGTACTGATCAGGTACTCGGCAGTCGCTTCTTTCGACTCCTCGGTCCCCTTGATGATAGCGATGGTTGTGTCCCTGTAAGGAGTCTCTGCATGTTTAAGCACATCCGCAAGCGTAGAGCCGTCAGGCACGGTAAGCGGCTTGTTATCGAGTTCGATATCGATCATGACTTATACATCTCGTCGTGTTCACCTTCATCGAGTTTGGCGATCACGGTATTCACATCACCGATCTCGATGACCTTGCCGTTTCGCATCAGCGCTGCACGATCGCAGACATCCTCGACAAAGTCCATGTCATGTGACACGATTATGAATGTCTCTCCGAGTTCCTCTCTTGCCTCAAGGATCGATTTTGTCACATCGACTCTGGTCACGGGATCCATCGTCCCGGTTGGCTCGTCAAGAATGATGATTCTTGGCTCCTTGATCAGTACCTGCGCCATCGCAACACGGTGTGCCTCCCCGACACTCAGTTCATTCGGCATCTTCTCAAGAACCTCACGCGCCCGCTCTTCAGTGAATCCCGCGGTCTTCAGGACGAGTATGGATTTTCGTTCGCCCAGTTCCCCCGGCAGTTCCAGTCCTATCGATTCGGTCAGGTTATCGAGCACATTCCTGTGCGGGTAGAGCGAATATTCCTGGTGCAGGAGTCCGATGTGTTTGACTGCCCGCCCGGCACGTTCAGCACCCCGGTCTGTCAGATCGATCCAATCATCCCCGATCCGGACATCAACATCACCTGATGTTGCATTCACAGAGCCGTTTAAGATCTTTGATGCGGTGGTCTTCCCTGCACCGCTGACACCGACGAGACCGAATATCTCGCCTTCAGACACCTCAAACGAGATGTTATCCACGGCACGCACGACACCACGGTCGACCGAGATGTAGGTCTTCTTCAGGTCATTGACCTTGATGATCGGCTCTCCGATCTCTGCTGTGTACGATCCGACCGTGCCGACCATGCTCATGAACCGTTCGACGACCTTTTTTGGCTCGCCCTGTTCAACGATCTCGCCGTCTTCGAGCAGTATTGCCCGGTCAGCCAGTTCTTCAATGACACCAGACCAGTGCGAGGTGATCGCAAGCGTCATGCCGTAATCATTCTTCGCAGTAACGATGCTCTCGTGCACGGCTTCGGCAGTCCTCCGGTCAAGCGTTCCTGTCGGCTCATCTGCGAGGAGCACCATCGGCTCCTTGGCAATCTGCCGTGCAAGCACGACGCGCTGCTTCTCGCCACCGCTTAGTTCCCTTGCAACATGCATCATCCGGTGCGACAGGTTCACCTGATCGATGAGATCCGCCGCCCTATCGACAGCTTCTGTTGCCGGGTAACCGATCTCGATGAGCGCGTTGATCACATTCGTGATCACCCGTTCATCCCCGTAGAGCGCGAATGTGCGCTGGAGCATGATCGCTATCCGGTTCGCAATACTACGCCTAAGCGGGCTATACTTGTCAAGTGATACGAAATCAGCATCCATCGGTGTGAGTTCGGTACCGCATTTCGGGCATGGCGTTCCAACCTTGCTTGGCGGTTCGGCATGAGCACAATTCTCGCAGTATGCAATGTGATAGATAACCTCTCCGGAACTGGTTTCGTGTTCCTTGATACCTCGCAGGAGGTGCATCAGCACGGTCTTTCCTGCACCACTGCGTCCGAGAATCCCGATACACTCTCCTTCCTCTATCGTCAGGTTGATATTTTTCAGAACCTTCTTGCCTTTGAATTCCATGGTCAGGTTCTTGATGTCGATCAGGGCTGTCATTTATACCTCCTATCTTCAAGCAATGTAGATTATATTGATCGGATTTACGTATTCCTATCAACCTACATCGATTGTACTATATTAATCTTTCACACACCCGATCTGTAATATGGCTTGCGCATGGCAACCGACCTCTCGAGCAGTTCATGCATCTCTTCTTCGGATGCTCCCGATATGCTTATGAGATTGTCATTGCTGAGCAGACAACCTTTTAATTTTCCATCAGAGGTCACACGCAGGCGGTTACAGTTCGCACAGAACAGGGTGTTGTCGATCGGTCGCACGAGTTCGACCTCTGCGCCATCGATCATATATTTCCTGCGGCGGTGCATCCGTCTCGTGACGATCTCGGATGCGCGTGCGCGCAGCGTGTCTTCGACCGCACCCATATCAACATTCTCGCAGATCCCTGTGGAATCCATCAGTTCGATGATCTGGAGTATAACGTCCCGGTTTGACCGTGCGAAATCGACCAGATCCCATATCTCGTCGTCGTTTATCCCGCTTAAGAGCACCATATTTAACTTAACCGGCGTAAGCCCCGCATCCACAGCCGCACAAACTCCATCCAGCACCGAGTCAAGCGCATCGCTGCTGCCTCCTGTGATCCGCTGGTACCTGTCAGGACGGAGCGTATCAAGCGACACATTCACGCGACGTAAGCCAGCTTCTGCGAGATCGTAAGCATACTTCGAAAGCAGTGTCCCGTTGGTCGTAACCGAGACCTCCTGGAGTGCTGGCAGTTCTGCCACGATATCTACGAAATCGCTCCTGCAGAGCGGCTCGCCTCCTGTGAACTTGATCTTCCCGACGCCATGCGCAAGCGCTGCACGCACAAGGGTTGTGATCGTGTCCTTGGAGATCTCGCTGTGCGCGTGCGAATGCGTAACTTCCCCCTCATGGTGACAGTAGATGCAGTTTAAGTTACACCGCTGGGTTACGGATATGCGCAGACTCGTGACCCTGCGGTTGTACGAGTCGATCAGAGGGGGATATTCTTGCATTTTGTGTAACAGGTGTATGCTACACAAATAAGTTGTGCGGTCAGGGCTGTCAACTTAACGCTGGTGCCCTGGTTCTGCTCGATGGTTTTCAGATATCCTAACTATTTCACCTCTACGCCAGATTTACCGATCACTGGAACCAAATTATACTTTTTCCCAGCTTTTACAACATGTATATCGAAGATAAAAGTCGCCGTCTGATTTCCTGTGATTGTAAATGGCTTGACAATCTTTAGCGTATCACTCGGAACGGTAACGTTCAACATAGTCCCATTTACACGACCTTCCGTAGATTCAACGATCAACCGAACCTGCGTATATTTCCCTGTCCCGATTGATTCGTTAATGATGGTAGTCACGTTTCCATCCTGCAGTTTTGTTAGATCAAATGTGCGATTTGATGGCTCAAGTACCATCCACTCACCAGTTTCATTTGTCTCATTGCCAGCCTTATGTAGCCCCACCTCTGAAACTGTAACATTTAAGCTGTCGAAATCACCTATCGCGCTCGGTTGGTCTGTAACTTGTAGTACAAATGTCCCGGTCATCTCTTCTGGTGCTTTATCGCCATCCTCCGGCGTGGTAATGGTAACCGTTGGCTCTGGTGTAGGCGTTGGTGTTGATGTTCCTGTCAACGTTGTAGTTGGCGTAACCGTTGGCTCTTGTGTTGGTGTGTAGGTGATTGGAGGTGTGGCGGTGGGCGCTGGCTCCTCCTTTTCAACACATCCTGCAAGCATTACTACCATCGCAATTGCAGCTATGGCAATTAAACCCGTTAAAGTTCTTCTTTTCATCTTTTTATCTCCTTTTTGTTTTTCTTTTCTTAAGTCACCAAACCACGCACTTGAGTACAAGGCTTGTGCATTACGATTTCGCATTCGGTTCGGCTGCACCCATGTCTTGCAGGTACTATAGGCCGCAGCAAACCCCCGCATCGATCAGGGCAGAGCTCTTCTCTTTCCATGTTAGATAAATCAAAACTCATCCGATATAAAAACTCCCATCGCTGCTGCGGATTGTTTCGTGATCGGCATAACGATGGTGCGGGCAGGCATCATCCCGATCAAAGAATTAATCAGTGATGCGATCGCAATGGTTAGTACCATGTTCCCGAAAATCCGAATGCGCAGACTACGGCAGTCCGGGATACGAAATCTCGTAGCCGAGACACGGCTTTCGCCAGATGACTTGATCTGCCCGATATTCGTGGATGAGACCATAGAAAACCCAGTAGAGATCGGGTCTATGCCGGGTCAATGCCGTTTTCCACTGGATGCGGTTGCGGATGAGGCAAAGGAGATCGAGGATCTCGGGATTCCGGCAATCATCCTCTTCGGGATACCCGAGGCGAAGGACGAGGAAGCAATGAGCGCGTATGACGACGATGGCGTCATCCAGCAGGCAGTGCGGAATATCAGGTCAGGAACCGACGGTTTGATCATCGTAACCGATGTCTGCCTGTGCGAGTACACCACACACGGGCACTGCGGCATCGTCGATTATGCCAGGGAAACAGTACTCAACGACCCGACACTCCCGATCCTTGGCAAGGTTGCAGTCAGCCATGCCCGCGCAGGCGCTGATATCGTTGCGCCGTCAGGCATGATGGACGGTATGGTGCGCGCGATTCGAACTGCGCTCGACATCGACGGGTTCACAGACACCCCGATCATGTCATACTCTGCCAAGTACTGCTCATGCTTCTACGGTCCGTTTCGGGAAGCTGCAGACTCCGGATATGCATTCGGAGACCGCGGCAGTTATCAGATGGACCCTGCAAACTCAGATGAGGCACTCAGGGAGGTGGAACTGGACATCGCAGAGGGCGCGGATATCGTAATGGTGAAGCCAGCGATGCCGTATCTCGATATTCTTTACCGGATCAAGACCGCATACCAGATGCCGACCGCTGCATACCAGGTGAGCGGCGAGTATGCGATGATTGAGGCAGCCGCCGCGATGGGCTGGCTCGACCGTGATCAGGCGATCTACGAATCATTGCTCTCGATCAGGCGTGCAGGCGCTGACATGATTCTCACGTACTTTGCAAAGGATGCGGCACGGATGCTTGCGTAGCGGGATTGTCAGAGGAGCTGGCATCTGAATCGAGGAGGTGGGGATGTCGGGAGGGGATTATCTCCCCCCCGGACACGTCACACCTTTCCACGTACCATGATCAGCCGGTTGATCGCATTCACAAGCGCCTCGACCGATGCCAGCACAATATCCTCTCTCGCTGCGCCAGCGCTCACGATCCTGCCTGCCTCATCCTCTACAGCGATCGTCACCTCTGCAAGCGCGTCAGAGCCGCCTGAGATCGCTTCGAGTTTGAAATCGTGCAGGCGCACCTTTGTCCCTTCGCCAAGCAGGTTCTGCACGGCGTTCAAGGCGGCATCCACAGGACCGACGCCGATGTTTGCCACGACCTTCAGATCTCCGCCAACAATCGCCTTCACAGACGCAGTCGGCGTGATGATATTCCCGGTCATCACCGAAACCTCCTTGAGGTCGATGAACTGCTCTTTTCCGGAGACTTCCCCGAGAACGGACTCGGTGATGGCGTAGAGGTCTGCATCGGTGACCCGTTTGCCCTTATCTCCAAGTTCCTTGATCCTGCCAAGTATCTCTGCCAGTTGCTCTTCGCTCGTCACGAACCCTGCCGACTCGATCGCCAGTTTCACAGCGTGTTTGCCGGCATGTTTCCCGAGAACGATCCTGCGCTTCTGCCCGACCATCTCAGGCGTCATCACTCCGGGCTCGAATGTGTCGGTGCACACGAGCACGCCGTGCGTGTGGATGCCTGATTCGTGCGCAAACGCATTCTCGCCAACCACTGGCATCAACTGCGAAACCCTAACGCCGGTATACTGCTCGACCATGCGTGAGGTCTCGAGGAGGTATTCGGTCTTGATATTCGTCCTTGCGCCCTCTATCGTGTGCAGGATCATCACGGTCTCTGCAAGATCCGCGTTTCCCGCGCGCTCTCCAAGTCCGTTGATCGTCACCTGAACCTGAGTGGCGCCCGCTTCGACTGCTGCGATGCTGTTTGCAACGGAAAGTCCGTAGTCATTGTGGCAGTGCACATCGAGCGGCAGCGACACCGACCTCTTGATCTCTTTGATCAGCCGGTACATCGCAGACGGCACCATCACGCCCACGGTGTCGGGGACGTTGATGACGTCGCAGCCCGCCTCCTCAACGCGTTTGCAGATATCGATTAAGTAGTCAACATCGGTCCGTGTTGCATCCATCGCGGAGAACATGCATGTTGCGCCGTGATCCTTGATGTACTGCACCGCATCGACCGCAAGATCCACGACCTCTTCTCTCGACTTGCCGATGGTGTGTATCCGCTGGACGTCGGAAGTGGATACGAATGTATGCACCATGCCGACATCGCAGTCGAGACACGCATCGATGTCAGCCTTTATCACCCTTGATAGCCCGCATATCTGTGCGTCCAGTCCGGCTTTCACGATTCTCAAGACCGCTTCCTTCTCGCCTGCCGATGCGATCGGGAAGCCCGCCTCCATGATATCGATGCCGAGTTTGTCCAGTTGCATAGCGATTCCGAGTTTCTCTTCGAGAGAAAGCGATACGCCAGGCGTCTGCTCGCCGTCACGCAGCGTGGTATCGAAGATGCGCACGCGTACGCCACGGAGTTTTTCAGCGCGGTAAAAAACGATCCCTCATATTGGTTTCTGTCATTTAAATCCTCCAGATGTTGGGAGATGGTGATTTGTCCGGTCAGGATATAAAATCTTTGGTGTGGCGCATGACAAGTCCAACAGGGGCGCATTCACTTTCACCCCGCTCTTGGATTACTGATTTATATGGGCGGGGCTGAGTGCATATCAAGGACTTGCACAGCCCTACACGATTCTGGGCAGCCCTGCAGATTCCTTCCCCTCTTTTTATTTTTTTAGGTCACTTTAG
>QBUV01000044.1 GCA_013572355.1 Candidatus Methanogaster sp. | reverse complement strand
CGAACGAGTTTGTGAAGCACGATCTGACAACGCCTGCGGAACTCGGCAAATACAGCGACCTGAACAGCAATCTTCGCGCGCACTCACCCAGCCGTTCGAAGGACGGTTCATTCTGGTGCAACAGCATGAGCGGCACGCTCTATAAATTCTGGCCGGACGATCTCCGCACCGAGACGGTGAGTCTCCTCTGGACGGATCACACCTATGTCCCACGATTCACCGCGAGCGCGGACGGCAACTTTATCTACTATATCCCCAACCTCCTGCAATCGCACTCGTATTACCAGCCGGTCATGCAGTTCGACACCCGGTCGCGGAAACGCAAGTTCATCGCTTTTATTGCCGACTATTATTTCGACAAATACGGTTTCTACAACGGCGGTGCGCACGGTATCGCGGTCTCTTCGGACGGCGGCACGCTGGTCATCAATTTCAACGGCGCGTTCAAACCGCGTGTCGAGCCTTTCTACGGTAATCCAGCGCTGATGGTTGTGCGCATTCCTGAATCGGAGAGGGAGTGAGGTGGGTATCATAGCCACTCTTTTAGTCTGAGAGGCTGTCTGCGAGTTGAAGTGGTGGGACAGACATTCCTGTCTGTCAGAAACAAACTCCCTGCAAAGCCCTCTCTCCCAGAGGGAGAAAGGAAAAAGACTGACTCACCCCTCGATCCCTCTATTTCATATAGAGGGGAAGGATTACCATATTCTGTTTATTCATCAAAAGTCACTCGGTCACTTTGC
>QBUV01000045.1:421-758 GCA_013572355.1 Candidatus Methanogaster sp. | reverse complement strand
TGTTCTCTGTGATAATGCCCTGCTGCTTGGATACGCCAGAGGAATCCACAATGTCGACCGCAATTTAGTTGCGTCGGTATTGCGGGATATGACCTGCTGGAATTTACGTGTGCCCGATCAGATGCAGGACTCAGTTATGCAGGAACAGGTCTCTTTAGTAAGTTAGGAGCTAATCGTGACGAACGTATGGGATGCGATGCAAAAACATCAGGTTGAGACATCTGTCGAGGCAGAGTCGAAGGGCGACCAGCCACGCCAGAGCAAACCGGATCGTACTAAACGGAGTCCCAGTGGACCGACATATTCTTCGGGACTGGTATCTGCTCCGATTTCCGAG
>QBUV01000045.1:0-411 GCA_013572355.1 Candidatus Methanogaster sp. | reverse complement strand
CTTCGTACGCACCTTCTGGCGCAATGTCCCGACGAGAAATTCTGCTATCTCGTAACGTCCGCGGAAGCGGGAGAGGGAAAGACCGTTACGTGCATGAATCTTGCCATGGTTCTTGCCGAACGTACCGATCGCAGAACGATTCTCGTCGATTGCGACCTGAGAAAAAAAACTCTGAGCAGACTTGTTGAGGCAGAAGCCTCGTCAGGAGTGGCTGAACTGCTGAGGGGAACCACCACCGCGAGAGAAGTGGTTCAACCGACCGCGAATCAGAACCTGTTCTTTCTGCCGGCAGGTCAGGCGGAATCGCAAGAGGTGGCTGAACTCATAGGCCGGGTGGAATTGAATGAGCTTGTCAGCGAATTACGCCGCCAGTATGACTACGTTATCATTGACACGCCTCCGGTAAACGTT
>QBUV01000046.1 GCA_013572355.1 Candidatus Methanogaster sp. | reverse complement strand
TGGAATGGAGTAATGACTATGAAAATTGGTGCAGTCCAGCTTGAACCGCTGTTTGGCGAGGTTGACAGAAATCTGGAACTGGCCCGGAGCCTGATCATGAAATCCGATGCAGATCTCCTGGTACTTCCGGAACTGTTCAATACCGGGTATGTGTTCACATCAAGAGAGGAGGTGAACTCCCTTTCCGAAGAGATACCTGATGGCAGGACGACGCGGATGCTTTGTGATGTGGCAAAAGAGAAAGGCATCTTCATTGCAGGTGGTCTCGCCGAGAAGAGCGGAGACGGGACATTCAACTCCGCCGTCCTTGTTTCCCCTGACGGTTATATCGGAAGATACCGGAAGGTGCACCTCTTCTTTGAAGAGAAACTCTGGTTTGATCCCGGGGACGAGGGGTTCAGTGTCTATGACACAGGCGTATGCAAGGTGGGTATCATGATATGTTTTGACTGGTTCTTCCCGGAATCGATGCGCGCGTTGTCACTCATGGGTGCCGATATAATCTGTCATCCAGCAAATCTTGTGATGTCCTTCTGTCAGGATGCAATGAAAACGAGGAGTCTCGAGAATCATGTCTTTGCAATAACGGCGAACAGGACCGGAACTGAGAGCAGGGGAGGGAAGTCTCTCCATTTCACCGGCATGAGTCAGATAACCGGACCTGATGGCAGGGTTCTCTTCCGCGCCGGTGAGGATTCGGAAGAGGTGGGTGCGGCAGAGATTGATCCAATGGCCGCCCGTGACAAAAAACTC
>QBUV01000047.1 GCA_013572355.1 Candidatus Methanogaster sp. | reverse complement strand
AGTAAAGCCATGCTCTTTGAGATAGTTCCCCAGTTCCCCACCTCTACCAGCAAACCCGATCAGCAAACTATCTATGGTCTCATCTGTGATACCCCATCTGTCGCTTATATCGGCTCTGTGTGCGTCCGTGAGGTTATCGTGAAAATGAACCGCTGCCGCCTTCAGCACATCAAAGACTGCCCGCTTCTCGATCTCCGCCGCCGGATCGATGCCATCAAGTTCGACCCCTGCGATCTCTGCCGCGGTCCGGAATGCTTCCAGAAAGTCTACGTTGTCGCGGTCCATGATCCAGTTAAACGCATCGCCCCCGGCGTGACAGTGGTGACAATACCAATAGTCCCGCTCGACATACAGGCAGTTCCCGCTTTCGCTGCCATGCTTGTTTTCATGTGCACCCCGCCCGCTGCTATCGAGTTTGCAGGACTCGCTTATCAGGTCATGGATGTCGATGTTAACCTTGATCTGCTCGGCGTTTAACATGCTCATCGCCGCCCCAACATCCACCGAAATGCAGCTATTACATTCCGTTGGCGGTGTTCATCATGCATCGCCCCCGATGTGGATATACTACCGTCAGAAGATTGATCTTCCGGTTTAAGGTTCTGTTCTGTGCTTATTTTCATTTCTGCCGCTCCCCACGTCGTTTTTATCGATGTTTCTCTGATACAGCCGATGCCACACGCTCCCCACGAAACGCTTAAGTAGAACCGAACCAACGGTGGAAATGTAGGTGCTGTTCTGCGGGACGGTTGC
>QBUV01000048.1 GCA_013572355.1 Candidatus Methanogaster sp. | reverse complement strand
GACCTCTCGGGTAACCAGCTGACCGCCCTCCCTCCTGAGATCGGTAAACTGACAAACCTGACAGAGCTTTACCTCGGGAGTAACCATCTGACCACGCTCCCCCCCGAAATCACTGAACTGACCAATCTGGAATATCTTGACCTCTCGGGTAACCAGCTGATCGCCATCCCTCCTGAGATCGGTGAACTGACCCGCCTGACAACACTTAACCTCTCGCGCGGTGAACTGATCAACCTTGTAGCGATTGGCCTCGCGGGTAACCAACTAACCACGCTCCCTCCTGAGATTGGCAAACTGACCAACTTGGCAGAGCTTAACCTCTTGGATAACCGACTGGCGGTCCTTCCTCCTGAGATTGCTGAACTAACCAGCCTGAGAACGCTTGACCTCAGATACAATCCGCTCCAGATCCCACCTGAAATCTTAGCGAAAAAAGACGAACCCGCAACCATCATCAACTATTATCTGCAGCACGAAGCAGGTGAGAAGAAGCCCCTAAACGAGGCAAAGATGCTGCTTGTGGGGCAGGGGAGCGTTGGTAAGACCTCGCTTGTGAAGCGTCTATTAAAAGGTGAGTTTGACCCACATGAACAGAAGACCGAGGGCATCGATATCGAAGAGTGGCAGGTTACGGTCGATGACCAGAAGATCAGACTCAATGTATGGGATTTTGGCGGGCAGGAGATTATGCATGCCACTCATCAGTTCTTCCTGACCAAACGCAGCCTTTATCTGCTCGTTCTGGATGCGCGGC
>QBUV01000049.1 GCA_013572355.1 Candidatus Methanogaster sp. | reverse complement strand
TGGAAACAACGCTGAGACCGAGATGAACACATTCTACGAGACGATATCAACACCTATGATAACTGATATGGACTTTGCATACCCTCGTGCATCCGATATCGTGAACACGGGCTACAACACACTCTTTGCAGGTTCGGATGCCATCGTACTCGCCAGATATCAGGCAGGCATAGGAAACATCGACTCAAGCATCGATGCGGTCACACGCACAGGTAGCCGCAGCTTCGATAAGACATTTCCAGTCGTTCCCGGATCCGATAACAGCTTTGTTCCAAAACTCTGGGCACACACGAAGATACTGGAACTGATGGACCGGATGGTTGTCGAAGGCGAGACCGATGCGCTTGTGTCCGGGATTACTGACCTTTCACTGGAGTTCGGGTTCGTAACTCCATACACATCGCTATTTGTGGAGGTGCCAGTGATCGATAAGATCAGTGAAGCTACCACCGAACCCGGCACGCTGGTAGAGCCCGAAGTGATGGCCACCGCAACCCAGGCATACAATGATGAGGATGCGACGGTGGCAGCAACGGGGGTAGCGATGGTGACAGCGACGGGAGTAGCAACGGCGGATGGGATGCCCGCACCGACACCTGAACCAACGGCAGAGCCTGGCTTTGGCGCACTCTTCACGATCACCGGACTTGCAGTTGTCGCGTATCTGGTGCGGCGGCGATGACCCCACATCATCCGGCTGGCGCCGCGAAACCCGCATCCGAAGATTGAATAGGTACAGTTAGTTCCGCAGACCCTGG
>QBUV01000211.1 GCA_013572355.1 Candidatus Methanogaster sp. | reverse complement strand
CGTGCCTGGACGGCAAAAAAACGGGGGCGACATTTCAGAACCGAGCGATCAGAGACCGCTGACCCCAAGCTACTCTGCCCCCCGTCCATGTTCTGGGAGTTGCAGAGCAACTCCCCAAGCTACTCAGCATAGCTGAGTAGCCGTCTACGCATCAACAGGGATGCTCCCGTCTCTGTACAAAATACTATGATAGACCCCGAAAACGAAGATGATTCAGTACTTAACCCCGAGCCTCGACAATACTCCTCTTGACAAACAACGTGCTTCCAGAGATGTCTCCCGATTCCGATCACGGAACCTGACTGCGGCCGTTCCCTGTGAGAGCCCCACGGGCGCGCGGCATAATGAGGGTATATAATGAAGTTGGAGGGGATACTCGTGTATGTAAACGCAAGTGATATCGTCACCGCTTTCAGGGGACGCGGACAGGAATTCGAGAAGCTTGTGTTCGATCTCGTCGTGGCAGAAGCACGATCACTTGGTATTCCTGTGACCGCGATCGACTGGGATCATCGCGTCAATGTTGGAGATGGAGGCAGAGACTTGGTTGTGACGCAGGGACATAACACCGACCACGACTTCATTCCCTCCCGACCCTCCATATGGTCACTCAAGTCGGGTGAAGAAGGCACGAAACCAGCGACGCTGAAAGCCGAACTTGACAGGGAAAATATCCGTGAGAAGCTTACGCATGGCGATGACTTTGTCTGGTGTTCCGCGAAGGCTGCAACAACTGACCAGCGCGAGAGTATGAAAGATGCCGCTCG
>QBUV01000050.1 GCA_013572355.1 Candidatus Methanogaster sp. | reverse complement strand
GGTTCCACCTTGATATTTCGTGTCATTGGAAGTACCTCTGTGATGAAGTGTATCTGTGCCGATGATATAAGATATTCCGGTCGGCTACATGACCACCGGAAGAGTTGATACATCCCACACGATAACATACAATACACGGTGGTCGAATGCCATGAAAGTGCGTGATGTTATCAAGATGATCGAATCAGATGGCTGGTATCCGGTTACGATGAAAGGGGAGCCATTCGGCAGTACAAGCACCCGACCAAAGTGGGAAGGGTGACCATCGCAGGTCATCCCAGCCACGATTTGGCTCCCGGAACATTAGGCAGCATATTAAAACATGCGAAACTAACTGAAAGGAGATAATTATGTACAGGTTTTTAGTTGTTATCGAAAAAGCAGACGGGAACTACTCATCATATTCGCCAGACCTGCCCGGTTGTGTGGCAACTGGCAGCACACACGAAGAAGTTGAGCAAAATATGTATGACGCAATCGTACTGCATGTAAAAGGATTGATCGAAGATGATGCACCAGTTCCGGTATCACAAGCTTCTTTTAGAATACCTCGTGATCGGGGAGCATGTCACCGCCTGACCGGTATTCCGGATTGCGAACTCCAGCCGCCCGCTCGACCTGCGATGGGATGTCAGCGGTGACGGGCGGGTTACGTCAGTTGATGCGCTGATGATCTTGCAGGCGGTGGTTGGGTGCACATAGAGGTCGATTAATTTAAATGTCATGGCGATCAAACTGATAACCTGTTAGTGCGATATGCCTAAAGCGG
>QBUV01000142.1 GCA_013572355.1 Candidatus Methanogaster sp. | reverse complement strand
TGTTCAAGTGATAACTACTATCTCCAAGCTGGAAGAACATGTAATTATACGTTGGATTTTTAAGAAGGGTCTTTAATTTCAAGAGCGTATCCCGGAGCGTCGTACCGAGTGATCTTAGGTCATCGAGCGCTGTTATGCTGCTTGCGTGCTTCTTCGGAAGCATCCACATCTCAAACGGCAACCGTGAACAGTACGGCGCAAACACGATCCAGTAATCGTTCTCGATTATCACCCGCTCTCCGCCTGATTCTCGCTCCACAATATCGCAGTACGGACACCGGTCCGCCCCTTCGATCGCATCCAGTTCCTGCATGATCATGGGCGGGACAAACGGCACCGGCACCAACTGAGTGTGCGGATGCGAAAGAGATGCACCAGCATCCCTGCCGTAATTCCGAAATAGGGAGACGTACTGCGTGTCGTTATTTTTCAGATGATGAGTTATTCGGTCAGAATAGACCTGCATGAGAAGCGTGATTTCGTCATCTGTAAAGTCTGATGGATGTTTTTCGTGATCAGGGGTCTCTGCGATGATCTCGTGCCCGGGAAGTGCCGGATACAGGTTTGGGAAGCATCTAACTTCCCAGTCCTTCACCCGTCTATCGTATTCATCTTTCCGGATGACCAGTTTTTTACCCACGTACCCGTACACAGCAGTTGCAGCAGGCGTCAGATCCTCGTTACCCGGACAGAACGAGCATGTTTCGGGTCCTGGTTCCGGTGCCCTCTCTTTGACGAAATCGGTCGGTCTCTTTGACCGTTCTCCTGCG
>QBUV01000210.1 GCA_013572355.1 Candidatus Methanogaster sp. | reverse complement strand
CCTCGATGCTTATAATCCTGTTTCCAGCAAGAGTCTCATTCGAAAGGTTGATTGCCGGCATCGCCCCGCCGACCGTCGCCTCGAATCTGAAATAACGGTCGTTCTTCCTCGCAAGTTCGCACAGTTCCGAATATGCAACGACAAGCGGCCCTTTATTCGATGTGACGACGTGTCTCCCGCTCTCAAACGCTTTCCTGATGTGCGAAAGCCCGATTCCGCCTGTTATTATATCAGTCGGCGTCGCCTCGACCATGATCTCATGATCCATGCCAACGATTGCATCAAGTGCGGTCATGCCTGATGTATCCGCAACCGCGCCCCCGTCCGTATCAGCAACCGCAACCGCACCGGTCTCCCTCTTCCGCTGCAGCGCGGACGCAAGGTCGACGCCAGCAGCGTCCATAACAGCACCGCGGGAATCAGCGATCGCAACCACCTTTATTGGGTAGTCCGTGCGCATAAGCGCGTCTGCAACGCCCTGCCCGACAGCGCCGAATCCAATGATCGATATTCGTATGCTCATGTTTCACCAGAGTTTGTTCTGAAGTCTGTCCCAATCATCTATATTAATTTCTCGTGCATCGCTCATACACCGCCTGAAACTCAGCCACATCCGCAATCTCCGATGCAGGCGCATGGTACCTGACCGTGCCTGATGCAATGATCATCACCTGATCAGAGAGCGCAAGACTGCGCTTTAGGTCGTGCGAGATCATGATCGTGGTGATCCCTGATCCGGTAAGCGAATTCAGCACGCTCTCAAGACTTGCCG
>QBUV01000105.1 GCA_013572355.1 Candidatus Methanogaster sp. | reverse complement strand
CGCTGATCGCTTTTGAGTATGCGATCGAGTGATAGGGGGTTTTGACGCGGGAGAATTTTTAGGTATCATTTCTATTTAAATCTTCGCATCAAACCCCCACACCACACCCAACACCACCCGCACGCATCTTTTTATCCAATCGCCGCCAACACCAGAGTCATGGGAATGACCATCGCTGAAAAGATACTTGCAGCACACTCCGGCAAAAAGAGCGTATCGCCAAAGGAGATCGTGGACGCAAGGATCGATTATGTCATGGTAAACGACGTGACCGGGCTTCCTGCGTTCGAGGTCTTCGAAGAGTTCGATGCCAACCCGATCCTTGATAAGACGGTGCTGATCCAGGATCATTACGTGCCGAACAAGGATGTGGCATCGGCAGAGCAGGCAAAGTCGATGCGCGAGTTTGCCAAAAGATACGGGATCAAGAACCATTTCGATGTCGGTCGGGGTGGCGTCTGCCACCAGATCATGATCGAAGAGGGATTTGCAGCACCAGGACGGCTGATCGTGGGCGCAGACTCGCATACGTGCAGTTACGGCGCACTCGGCGCACTCTCGACAGGTATCGGCTCATCGGAAGCCGCATCCGCAATGGCGACAGGAGAACTGTGGTTCAGGGTCCCTGAGACGCAGAAGTTCGTCGTTGACGGAGAACTTGGCAAATACGTGATGGGAAAGGACATTATTCTTCACATTATCGGAGATATCGGAGTTTCCGGTTCTCTTTATAAGTCGATGGAGTTTTACGGATCTGCAATCGAGTCACTCCATCTATCAGACAGGATCACGATCTCGAACATGGCGATCGAGGCAGGCGCAAAGTGCGGGATCATCCCGCCGGATGACGCGGTCTTCGATTACCTCAAGAACCGTGTCATCGGCGAGTATTCGCCGGTTTACGCAGACGCGGATGCGGAATACGAGGATACCAACGAATACGATGCTTCCGAGATCGTGCCGCTGGTTGCAACGCCGCATCTTCCCGAGAACGTGACCCCGGCATCCGAAATCGATGTGCAGATCGATCAGGCGTATCTCGGATCGTGCACCAATGGCAGGATCGAGGACCTGCGTGCGGCAGCCGCGGTGCTCAAAGGGGCTGGGAAGAGTGTGCACCCTGATGTCAGGATGATCGTGGTTCCGGCAAGCAGAAGTGTTTTTGTGCAGGCGATGCGGGAAGGACTTCTCAAAATATTCATGGATGCGGATGCTTATGTCGCAGGACCGACGTGCGGCGCATGTCTCGGCGGTTACATGGGCGTGCTTGCAGAGGGTGAGCGGTGCGTCAGCAGCACGAACCGCAACTTCATCGGCAGGATGGGGCATCCGAATTCAGAGGTCTATCTTGCGAATCCGGCAGTGGTTGCAGCAAGCGCGATTACCGGGCGGATAACCGATCCCGAAGATCTTTTGGCGAGGTGACTGCGATGGAAAAATATATTAAAGGCAGAGTATGGCGATTTTCAGAGAACGTGGACACCGATCAGATCATTCCAGCGATATATCTCGTGACCGGTGACAAGCATGAACTTGCAAAGCACGCATTCGAGAACGTGAGACCGGACTTTGCAAAGGACGTCGCGGATGGTGACATCATCGTTGCCGGACCCAATTTCGGCAGCGGGTCCTCAAGAGAACATGCGCCCCGCGCTCTACTTGGAGCAGGGATCAAGTGCGTGGTTGCGCCGAGTTTCGCACGGATATTTTACAGGAACAGCATCAACATCGGGCTGCCGCTTGTCGAGTGCGACGTCGATGCAGCGGATGGCGACGTTCTTGCGATCGATTTCGAGGACGGGAAGATCGTGAATACGAATACCAGCGCGGGATACACTTTCCCCTCGCTTCCTGATTTCCTGGTAGATCTGCTCGATGTCGGGCTTATCGAGAATACGAAGAGGAAACTTACGAGAACGGGATGAAAGACCCTGTCAACAACTTCGAAATTCCCACAGAATGGATAAAGCGCGCTACACTCCCTGAAGACAAATTGAGAGCAGGCATAGCAAGCGGCAGACTCGTGCTGCTTGCTGACGGCTCGGTGTTGCGGCGTGGGTATACCACAGGAACGACTGCGGCAGCAGCGGCAAAGGCGGCTGTACTATCGCTTAAACATACAATCGACCACGTAACGGTCCCGACACCGGCTGGAATCGAGGTGACGCTGCCGGTCTCGGCCTCGGGCGGCAGGGCATCTGCGATCAAGGACTGCGGGGATCACGGGTTCGATGTCACAGGCGGGATCGAGATAGTGGCAGAAGCGCATGAATCGGGCGGTGCTGACATGGACGATGGCATCTCGATTGCGGCAGGGAGCGGCATCGGGGTTAAGAGGGGTGTGCCTGCGATCAATCCGGCGCCGATGAAGCAGATACGCACCGCAATCGCAGAAGCTGTACGCGAGATCGGCATTTCCGGCGCAGACGTTCTGATCTCAGTTCCAAGAGGTGAGGAGATTGCTCGCGAGACGCTGAACAGCAGGGTCGGGGTCATCGGAGGGCTATCGATACTCGGAACAACGGGTTTTGTCGAGCCGTGGAACGAGCACCTACTCGAGACGAAGCATGAACTGATACAGCAGGCAGAGCGGGTGGTGCTGACCACCGGACGCCTCGGCATGAGGTATTCGAATATGCTGTTTCCGGATCACACGGTTGTCATGGTGGGAAACCGCATTCCAGAGGGGCTTGATGCTGCAAAGGATAAAAGCGAAGTGATCGTCTGCGGACTTCCGGGATTGATCCTGAAATGGATCGATCCTGATGTATTGAGCGGATCAGGCAGTCTCACGACCCAGGAATTGATCGACCGTAACCCTGCTGACGCACGGATCGACCGGACACTTGCCGCTGCAAAAGAGGATGCTCCGGGTGTGCGCATCGTCCTATTAAACCGTGACGGCTCGATACTACGAGATTATACACCATAAACCCGGATATCAGCTTTCCTACCCCCATCCTCGGTATCGGTTGGTCTACGATCTGTATAGTACCATCGACAGGGTGATCGCTAAGATAACATTGGCTACACACAGCGCCATTATCAGCAGGTATAAGACAGGCACATTCAGCGAAAAGACGTCACGCCATCTGATCCGCGCCAGATCGCCCCAACTTGCAGCGAATACGTTTTCAGGCACCGTTTCTTCGATATTCTCCAGTTCTATGACTGCATTCACCGAGGTTTCGAGAATCTTTTCAGTCTGCGGGTCAAATATGCCGGATCTCGCCAAGTAAATCGAAACAGACGCCATCCGCTGGATATCGTTGTTCACACCCCTCAACATCTTCACGAATCTACCAAACATATCGTGCGACATGGCTTCTTTCATGTCATCGAAGACGACCGCACAGCTGCCAAATTCCCCGATTGCGTTGTAGATCGAACGGAGCATGCAGTCGTAGTCTGCCGAGTCCAAGCAGTGGACCACGTCGTCGCTGCTGTCGGTTCCACCGCTGATCATATCAATAAACAGCATGTTATCGGTCAATTTGTAAACCTTTGAGTCGTATCTGGACTGGAGCGCTCTGACGGCATCTGGATGGTGTTTGTAGCATACCCAGATCACACCCTCGACAGGAGCGTTCAGGCACACCTGATAAACCGTTTCGTAGAGATCCTTCTCCTTGTGTCCGTACAACAGCACGCTTCCATGAGAGAATATGTCCTCGAATGATTCCATTTTCACTTTACCCCTTGCTTAATCATCTATCGTTCATGTAATAAATATGTAACCTCCACCCTCCTGCGCCCTCCATGTTGACGGCCCCAAACGGACAGAAGTTTTATATGCAAATCTTTGTTAATTAGCTAAAAACAGGTATTTATCACGGCTTGAAACATGACTCCCACCCCATTCCTCCTGATCGGAAACAGCGTCCATAACCAGGACCTGTACTATGCGACCCGGTTCCTTGCACCCGATCAATTTTTATATTTGAGATCAGGAGACGAGGAGATCCTCCTGGTACCGGAGATGGAACTCGGTCGCGCCCGCAAGGAATCGCGGATCAACGATATCCGTACGACAGCGGATTACAGCGTAATCGAGAAACTGAAACGGTACGGGCGAGACCGCGCACAATCCCAGGTCATATCAGAACTGCTGCACGACGAGGGCGTAACCGAAGTCAGGGTCCCGCATAACTTCCCGGTATTCCTCGCAGACGAATTGAGAGGTGACGGATTCAAGATCATCCCGGTCCGGAGTCCGATCAGAAAATTACGGTCCGTAAAGACCAGAGAAGAGATTGAATTGATCAAAAAGGCACAGAACTGCTGTGAAGCTGCCATGCATAGCGCAATCGATCTGATACGAAGAGCAGGGATCAGAAGAGGCGTCCTGACAGACTCGGATTCTGACCAGCCATTGACGTCCGAGCAGGTCAGGACGGCGATCGAACGCACCCTGATCGACTGCGGCTGCGAATCAGAAGGAACGATCGTTGCAGGCGGGAAGGGTGCAGCCGATCCGCACAACGCGGGCAGGGGCGCGCTATCCGCAGACGAGAGCATCGTGATCGATATCTTCCCCCGGCTTAAGATGGCGCGGTACTACGCGGATATGTCCCGCACGGTTGCGCGGGGCAGCCCATCGCGGGCGCTATCCGAGATGTATGATGCCGTGCTGGATGCGCAGACTGCTGCGCTTGGGGTGGTGCGGGCAGGAGTGTCCGGAGAAGAAGTTCATGATGTAGCGTGCGGCGTCTTTGAGGATGCCGGGTACCGAAAACTCTTCATCCACTCGACAGGGCACGGAGTCGGGCTGGATGTCCATGAGGAACCGCATATTGGCACCGGTGGCGAGATGCTCAAAGCCGGGAATGTGATCACCATCGAGCCCGGGCTGTACGATCCTGAGATCGGTGGCATCCGGATCGAGGATCTGGTTGTGGTCACAGGATCGGGGTGCGAGAATCTTACCACGATTGGGAAGGGGTTTTTGGTCTGATTCACACTGGAACGCACCTCTCGAGCTGCAGCATGAAAAGACCTCCGCGATCTACCTGTTCATGTCTTCGATCACAAATCCCGCATTCCAGCACCCCCGCGCATTCTTTTGCCGGGGGGTAATTGACTGGAATGGGCTGTTGTGATGCTCTGGTACGGTAAACTACAGTTCTACCAGCTCAGCCGCCGCCTGTAGGATCATGAGAGCGTCGAGCGAAGTGACCGCCCCATCGCCGCTGACATCGGCTGCGTCGTCGTGTGCACCGGTGGCTGCGAGGCGAAGTGCGATCGCGGCGTCCGCAGGGGTGATGGCGCCGTCGCCGTTGAGGTCGCCTTTCACAGATGCGTCAGATAGGCATAGCGGGTGGTAATCGAAATTGCTGCCGCCAGTGATGTTGTATGGAATATTTCCAAGTCCATCCCCATCCAGATCCACATCAGTATAGTCGCTCCAGTAGTTTCCGCCGATGGAGGGTCCGCCGATTATATTTGATCCGGTGGTTACGGGGGTTACGGTGGTGTTCCACCGGTTGGATCCGCCGTCGTAGACGTTGTTTGTGTTGCTCCAGTAGTTGTTGTAGATCAGGTTGTCGCTCGAATCGTACAGTTCGATGCCGTAGTTGTCGTTGTTCGATGCGGTGTTGTTCAGAAGTATGTTGTCGTTCGAAAACTTCAGGTAGATACCGTCCCAGTTGCCCGATGCAGTGTTGTCAGAGATGTTGCACTGATCTGCTCCGTTTAGATAAATCCCTGCCCTGGAAGTTCCGGTTGCCCCGGTCACATTGAACCCTGAGATGTTCACGTAATTAGCGATCACCTCAAAGACGTGATTGCCTGAATTCGCGGCTTGAACAATCGTCGAAACAGACCCGTTCTCAGACTGAATCGTCAGATGATCCGTCTCCACATCCACATTTTCGTTGTAGCTGCCAGCCGCAACACAGATCGTATCACCACTGCTCGCGTTATCCACTGCATCTTGTATCGGTGCTCCGCTCGCGTTAAACGCGCCGCCATCGTGCCACCAGCCGCCCGTGCTCACGCAGATGTCGCCACAGTCGCAAGAGATCGCGGCTGCCGTAATGGGTGCTTTAACCAAACCATATCCATACGTGTCGTCCTTCCCGGGATCCCCTAAATCTCGTGCCGTCGATTGCAGTTGCAGTCTCACATCTTCGTTGTTCACTACCCCATCGTCATTAACATCCGGCAGGTTCGATGAAATGATAAGAGCGGCTGTTCCAGCCACATGAGGGGCTGCCTGGGAAGTTCCGCTCAAATTGCCATAGCTACTATCACCTACGACAGTGGACCGTATATTCACACCTGGAGCGGCTAACTCAACCTCCGGACCTACAGGTGAAAAAGATGTATGGCTATCATCCAGATCGGTAGCTGTTACAGCTATCACAGAATCATACATGGCCGGATAGGCCACATTTTCACCCTGAATATGAGTATTTCCAGCCGCTGCCACCAGAAGCACACCTGCATCGGATGCATTACGACAAGCTTCCCGAAGTGATTGGCAATCCTCGTTAGTACCAAAGCTCATAACGACCACATCCATATCATTATCTACCGCCCACTCAATGCCAGCAATCACCCAGCTGGCAGTACCAAAGCCAGAACTATCCAGTACCCTAACAGCATAGAGGCTGGCATTTGGGGCTACGCCTACCACGCCAATCCCATTCCTCTCGGCAGCGATGATGCCTGCCACATGGGTGCCATGGCCATTGTCACCATCAAAGGGATCAGAATCGTTGAACACAAAATCATAACCGCCTTTGTAATTAGCATCCAGGTCTTCATGAGTATAATCTATACCGGTATCAATGACTGCCACTTTAACCCCGGTACCATCAATGCCGTTGTTATGTGCCATTTCACAGCCAATATGGCTCACACCTGTGGAATTCACGTATTCATCGGTTGCTATCGTAAGTATTGCATCATCCTCAATATATGCGACCCTCGGGTTCTTCCTCATATTATCTATCGCCTGCTCTGATAAACTGGCAGACACCGCATGGATTAAGCGATACTCATGTTTCACAATACCTCCCTCGCTGTGGATCGATGCCTTTTCCGAGGGAATAGGCATCTGGTGAAATCCGATGATAACATCACGTCGCGGCTCTTCTGAGTAAGCTGTTCCACTTAATAGTATGAGGATGATTGCTAAAAACGTTATAAGCGTCAAAAAGGATTTTTTCATATCGTTCTACCGTACTAAAAAAAGTAAAGATAGGGATTTGATAGCAAACCCCTATTCAATGTCTTTTGGCATCTTACGCGGTTCGTTTGTGTTATCCGATCGTGGCAGAGTCAGAACCATGTAGAGCATTGACGGTTACTTCGTCTCCACCCGTTGCTGACGGACAGTTAACCACGATCCGGGCATTGCTCCAAGAGATAATATCGGTTTCAAGGACATTGCCTTCGCAAGCGACGGTAACACCAAGCAACTCAGCATACTGCTCTTCAGGTTCATCGCCGAACCCTGTACCACGGACGGTCACAATATTTCCTCTGACCGTGGCTGAATCGATTGTTACCTGAGGCACAACCACTATTGGCACCAAGTTGCTATTCATGCCACTCTTGACCACACGCAGTCCGTAACTTCCTGCATCTATTGCGGGGATGGTTACTACTATCTCTGAGGCAGTTATGGAATTAGGTGTCAGTGTCATAGTTTCTTCACCATTCTCAATAACCACATCGGAAGTGTAGTCAATACCATTCACAGTATTCACGAAGTTATCACCGGTAATGTTCATCACCGTTTCCGCACCAGCCACTATACTAGTAGGACTTACCTGATCGATACTCGGGACTATCGGTCCTTCCTGCGGTGCATAGCTGTATGCCACGTACCATGCATGACAGCCCGCACAGTCCCAATTGTCACCTACATGACCATATCCAAGCTGGCCTTTAGTACGGTTGTAGTCATACTGGATATTGTGCAGAGATTTGGTACCATGACAATCTTCACATTTTCTGATGCTGAGCAGACTCTCACCACTCTTAGTGTCGCCGTGGCACATAGTGCACTCGAGGCTCAGACTGCCAAGACTGTGGTGCGTCTCGGGGTTACTATAAATCGGTGGTACCAATGTTTTGTCGGGTTCATGACATGCCTCACAGCCACCCCATTTCTTGCCAGTTGCGGCGTCTTCCACGGTATAGCTGGTATCCGGGGTTATCAGTGACGGCTCGTATGTCGGGATCGAATGCCCATCATCATAGTCGTCAACAAAGCTACCGTGGCAGTGGCTGCAATGCCCGTCCACAGCTTCTTGTGCTCCGTGGTGTGGTGATGTATCATGACACTCCACACAATTCCTGATTACTCCGACGCCTGTACTGCCATCTGGATTGTTTATAACCTGGTGGCAGTCTGTACATCCATAGCCCGCATCCTCTACTAACAGGTGGTGGGTATCCGGAACGCCGGAACTGTGACATGCCCTACAGTCCTCTTCTGCGAATTCTCCACACACGGTGTCGTATATCCCCAGATCCTGATTCGCCGGGGGTGGCGGTACTATTGCTAATGCTACACCAATCGTCAGAACAACAATTAATATAGTTAGCCCATATAATATTCTTTGTCTTTTCACTACTATAATATCCTCCTCCTTGTGTTTATAGCAAGGCATAATACGATCACCCCCTCATAAAGTTTTCGTTTTTTTGGGCTTTGGGACAAAATTCGAGCACGTCTTGACCCATGCCAGTGTGGCACCACGTCGCCCGGGATCATGGGGGTTTCCAACTCTTCGGATATTGTGCCCCACAAGCTTCAGCCGCGTCTGGAGTCTTTTTACGTGAATCAAGGTTGAGATAAAATCGGCAATGGATTTTCGGATGTAGGGGCATAGCGCAGAAGTGTGACTGGGTTGTCGAAACCAGAGAAGACGACAACCCCCACATTAATCATCATTAAATACTATGGAAGCGCAATTTGCAAATATGGATACAGAAGTCTTACTCGAACTTGGTGCTGCAATGATTGTTCGCGAAAAAGAGTTTTCAGAGTTCTCCAGATCAATATCGGAACTGTCAGAAGAGGACCATCCTGATAATGAGGCATACATCAAAGAGTTTTACGAGCGTGTTCATGGTTTCATGGACAAAACGACCGATCTGATCGCAGCATACCAGGAGTATATAGCAGCGCTTGAGAACGCGTGTACCGAACAAGATACGATAGCACGCTCAGGTTGTGGATGTTCACTGTGATATAGCAGCGCTTGAAAACGCATGTACCGAACAAGAAAAATAGCGATATACGGCAAAGGCGGGATCGGCAAGTCCAGCACCGCCTCAAATGTCGCAGCAGCGTGCGCTGATGACGGGCATTCGGTCACCATCATCGGTTGCGACCCTAAGAGCGACTCCTCGATCACGCTGCTCAATGGTAGGCGGATTCCGACGGTGATGGATCTGATACGGCAGGGAGTTAAGCTCTCTGAGTCAAATGTCGTCTACGAAGGTTATAAGGGCGTAAAATGCATCGAGGTCGGCGGACCGGAGCCAGGAGTCGGATGTGCTGGCAGGGGTATCATCGTTGCGGTAACAGAACTGCAGAAGATCACAACAGCACTTACAGACAGCGATCTTGTGATCTACGACGTGCCGGGGGATATCGTGTGCGGCGGCTTTGTGGCGCCGATCCGAAAGGGGCTTGTTAGCGAGGCGTATATCATCTCGTCAGGCGAATACATGCCGATTTATGCTGCAAACAACATCTGCAAAGGGCTTTTGAAACTGAAGATGCCACTTAGCGGAGTGATCTGCAATTCAAGGAATGTCCCGAGAGAAGAAGAGATCATAACCGAATTTGCGAGCGGCATCGGGAGCGAACTCGTTGCATTCATCCCGAAAGACGATATCGTGCAGGACTGCGAGCGGCAGGGGTTCTCTGTGCTCGAAAGTGCGCCGGACTCCGCAATCGCAGATGTGTACCGCAGGCTTGCAAAAGCGATCATGGACTGCAAACATTCAGCGATACCAGCGCCGATGGAGGACGACAGCCTCCGTGAACTGCTCAATATGTAGGTGTATGTGCGAGGTGTAGACGATGAACAGACAAATCTTACTCGATCTTCTTACAAATATTCTAAGCTCGCAGGGGTACGATGTGAATCCCCTGATACAGGGAACCCCTCCGCGAACCGATCTGGTTGTTGCGAAGGATGGGAGGATGACCTGCATCCAGTATGGTGGGAACGAGACCGATCTGCGGTATTTCGGAGATGCCGTGCAGGGGGCTTACGATGCGCTCTTCATATCCGACGAGACCACAGACCAGATGGCGCGCTTCGCGGATCGGTACAATATCAGGGTGTGGGGCCGTGCCGAACTCGAGATTCGCATCGGAAAGGCGATGCTTGCAGAGGCAGAAGACACACGGTATGATCTTCTGGGTCAGGAGTATCAGAAGTCTCATGAGTATGAGCCTCAGGGGTACCAGAAGTATGAGCCTCGGGAGTATCAGGAGTATTCTGCGGGCCGGATGCCAGAGATCATCGAGACCGCGGACGATTCGCGTGATGCACTGCAGCTTCGATGCGCGGCTGTACGCGTGGATGAGAGACGTGCGATCGCGACTGCGAAGGGGTTTGTCAGCGGTATAACCGGTGCTGCCATCGAGTTTGTGCCGTTCTGGAATTATAGATACGTAATCGATACGTACCGGCAGCACAAGACAAAGGCGATACACCTATCATCAGAAGGCTCTGGCGCGATCAATGCATTGAACAGGGAGAAACACGAGTACCTGCAAGATGTGTGCGATTCCATATCTGTTCCCTGCCAGGATTACGAGATAAAAAGCCCTACCGTGACGAAAGTCGAAGCCCGGGAAGAGATATTAAACGATGCGATCGAGAGCAACACGAAAAACATAGCCTCCACCAGCACATCAGGCGGTGCCATCATCACCGAGCACAGGACCGTGAGACCCATGGCAAAGGATATCGATCTCGATATGGACCTTGTGTACCTGCCAGTCTGGGAGGTCAAAGGTATGAATGGTAGCATCATGATCGATGCTCACGATGGAAACGCCATTACCGCGCCGGTCGATGACGATGTTGAGTTTCTGTGAAAACATCAAAAATTTGTTGTGGTCGGATTGATCCCACACAAGCGGTAAAAGCCACCGGATTTAACCACAGGGGACGCGGAAAGCACAGAGTTTTTAAATCGATCCTCTGTGTCCCCTGTGGTTGTATTCCCTGCCGATGTCGTTTATGTCAATCGCGTTGTTATGCATCCAACTGACCATTACAAAAACATCAAAAATTCCGTCTCAATTTATAGGGCGCTTCCGGCAGTCATCGCTTAACATTATGCCCCAGTCACTCCTCTGACTGCGGTCGCGCGACCTAACAGATCGAGCGACCGCATCCACTCGCCGACCGGCTCACGCGATGTCCCGACAACGAGGCGCTTCTGACCGCGCACATCTTCCAGCATGCCCCGCGCCTCGACAACCTCGCCAGCCAGCGCCTGACCTGCGTATGTGTGCGTGTAACAGAGGATCTTGGATACGACCGGATGGTCGATCTCGTATACCGCTGGACTGTCGAATGCGAGATCTGCGCTTAGAACCCGCGCGGTCAGGCTGCACCGATGCAGATCGGTTCCGCGCTCCTGTGTAACTGGCAGTTGATCCCAGTCACGGACAAAGAGCAGGTCGAAATACGTACCGCCCACCATGCCCCGATTCCCTTTCCGTAATTCATGGGCCAAGAACTCCTCAAACGAGATCTCTGGCACTCTCTTCGCATAGATCTGGTGCCACATCTCCTCGCTGATCTCTGTGATCTCGAGTTTGTCAGAATCTCGGTCTCGATCACTGCCTCTGCCCCGGTTTCTCGAAATCTCCTGCAAAATTGCATCTCTCGCAAGGAACCAGTATCGCCCGTACACCACAAAATCGATATCCGAACCTTCGATCTGCAATCCTGGAAGCATCGAACCCGTGACCCCCATCTTATCGATCGGGATTCCAGCACTCTTAAGCACGTCAACGATCACAGCGACCCGAGGATCCTCCTTTGCAAGGGCGGGTATGCGATCGTTCGATCTGAGAACCTTTGAGATCGCATCTTCTGGCAGACGGAACTTCCATGAGGCATGGTTCTTCTCCAGAAACTCGCCAGACTCGTTAAAATCGAGTTTTCGGTACCTGACACCACCCATCTCACGATCGCCTTCCTGATCGGGTATGTATCTGAGGACTGCTTGCACGCCACCGGTGTGGTCGTAACCGGACGCTGCAAAGATCCAGTCGTTGTCCGTAACAATAAAATCGCGCAGTCGGATGTTCGTTGCGTGCATCATAGCGGGGGATGGATTTGAACCATCGATCTTCGGGTTATGAGCCCGACGGGATATCCTGGCTACCCTACCCCGCTGGTATAGTTGCATACCTGATACCGTGCCGGTAATACATAAATGCTTTGATCACTTTGGCACCAGATCACAACCCCACCCCACCGAACGCTTCAAATGTTTTATATGATTGGATGATGTATAGCAATTGTGAAAACAGACGATAAAATCGCAGGAAGAAACATAGCCGCAATTATTATCACACTTACCATAGTATGTTCTGCGTTCGGCTGCATCGGCGGCGATAAACCGTCCGAACAGAAACCAACTGCCCCATGGGTGCCGCCAGAGCGTCCTTATGTCGAATCGATCGACACATCCCAGCTGAAACTTGGAGTTCCCTCTGATGCGACCATAACGATCTTTAACAATGGAAACGAGACCGTTACGAAAGAGAAGATCATCATGACCGCAACCGCTGTCAAGATGGATGACTGGAAGGTCAACCTTGGTATGAAAAGCATGTCCGCCGAAGAGAAGACCGATGAGTACACACTCGAATTCGACGATCGGATCGAGAGCGGAGAATCGCATGAATTGTGTGCGGAGTTTAATCTGCCCGCGAAAGTCGAAACAACGATCGGGAAAGTCTCAATTGCGGGAACATACCATGTGGTGATCAAAGTATATGCAAACGATGAATTAATAGGCGAAAAGATACTAACAGAGTTACATCTGACATGAAGTGATTATATGACCAAAAAAACGAAAGGACAGAAGAAACTGCTCGCAAAGGCACACAATCAGAACCAGCGTGTTCCTGTTTGGGCGATTATGAAGACGAATCGGAAGGTTTCAACCCATCCGAAGAGGCGTCACTGGAGACGGAGCAGCATCAAGGATTGATTGATTATGATGGAAAAGGAACAGATATACACGATACCGCTGCGGTCTGTGAAGAGGACTCCCAGATGGAGGCGGAGTAAGAGGGCAGTAAAAGATGTGCGCGCGTATCTCACGAGGCACATGAAGACGGATTCCGAGAGTGTCAAACTGGATCGTACGATCAATGAGGCGATCTGGAGGCGGGGTGCACAGAAGCCGCCGAGGCGTATCAGGGTGCGTGCCGTGCGGTTTGAGGACGGTGTTGTGGAGGCGGAACTCGCTTGATTGCTGTCTCTGTCGAATACGGTGCTGAAAGCTTCTCGAAGAGGTGATAGTGCGCTGGATCGAAAACTGACGCTTTATGGCAGTACCGTACTCGGCATCTTCGCCACAGTGACTGAGAACGTAGCATTCGTTCCGGAAGGTGTGCCTGACGCGGTCGCGCAACAGATCGAGGATGTGCTGCAGGTTCGGATTGTACCGGTTTCGCTGGCAGGGAGTTCCATCGTGGGATCGCTGTTGTGTGGGAACTGCGCCGGGTTTGTAGTCTCAAAGTATGCGCACCCAAGCGAGATCGAAGAACTGCGCGAGTTTGGCGATGTGCAGCCGTTCCCGAGCCTCATGAACGCCTGCGGAAACATCATTCTCGCAAACGACACCGCTGCAATCGTGCACCCGCTTCTCTCTGATCGGGCGGTAGCGGTGATTCGGGAGACGATGCAGGTGGATGTGCAGAGATCAACCATCGCCGGGTTAGAGACGGTTGGCATGGCTGGAATCGCCACCAACAAGGGTGTTCTGGTGCATCCGAAAGTAAGCGATGCTGAAATAGCGATTCTCGAGGACGTGTTCGGTCTTCCGGTCGATATCGGGACTGTCAATTTCGGATCGCCGCTTATCGGGGCGGGGTTGCTTGCAAACTCGTCAGGGTATCTTGCAGGCGCTGACACCACAGGACATGAACTCGGCAGAATCGAGGACGCGCTCGGGTTCATATAAGCGCGAGACATCTTCCTGAAAAACTGTTTCATAAGCGGATATGCATGTAATCTTGCCGCAGGGATGTGCGCGGCGGTCTTCTTGATGCCAGAGGTGTGATATGACAACAACCATCGCAATAACAGGAAAAGGCGGAACAGGGAAAACAGCAGTCACCGCTCTCTTGATCAGGCACGTTATGCGCGGCAGCAGTGTGCTGCTTGCGGTCGATGCCGATCCCGACACCAATCTGCCGGAGGCGCTTGGCGATACCGTTTCCAGAACCGTTGGTGATATCAGGGAGATGGTGCTCGAAGGTCTCCCCCCTGATGCTGACAAGATGCTGGTGCTCGAATCGAGGATATACGAGATACTCACAGAGACGCCAAAGTACGACCTGCTTGTGATGGGGCGACCCGATGGACCCGGCTGCTACTGCTACGCAAACAACCTGCTCCGCGGCATCATGGATCGGATCACGAAGAACTATGACCTCACAATAATCGATACCGCAGCAGGTCTTGAGCATCTGAGCAGGAGAATCATAAGAAACCTCGATATTTTACTTGTGGTGACCGATGGCTCGCGCAAAGGACTTCTCACTGCTGAGCGGATACGCAATCTCGCAGGCGAACTCGATCTCGGATTCAAAAAGATATACATCATCTTAAACAAGGTCACACCCGAAAACAGGGAGAGTTTGCAGAAGTACGCAACAGAACTCGATTTTGAGATTGCGGGGACGATCCCGTTCGATGCTAAACTTGCAGACTACGATCTCGAAGGGACTCCTCTCATCGACCTGCCTGATGGCTCGGAAGCGGTCGCAGAGGTGGAGCGGATCGCAGAGTTGATCGGGATCTGACAATCCATTGATTTCTCACGCCCTCACTCATCTGAAAACCGCGCCTTAACAGCGTCCGCGTGAGCCTTAAGCCCCTCTTCATCCGCTATCGCAACAACCGTATCCCGAATCTGCGATAGTCCCTCCTTGCTGATGATCTGGATGCTCGATTTCTTTGTGAAGTAGCCGACGTTCAGGCCCGAGTACGTCCATGCGTGCCCTGCTGTTGGCAGCACGTGGTTCGTGCCTGACGCGTAATCGCCAGCCGGGACCGGCGCATAATCGCCTACAAAGATCGAACCGGCATTGTAAACACGGTTTAGTACATCAAGCGGATTCTTGACCATGATCTCAAGGTGTTCCGGCGCAAACGTGTTCGAAAACCGGATGCACTCATCGATCGAATCGAAGACGAGGATTGCGCCGTGTTCGAGCGACGTTTCGATGATCTCTGACCGAACCGCATCTGCGCTTCGTGATCTGACCAGTTCGAACGCCTCATCGGCAACCGCCTCTGACGTTGTTGCAAGGATCGATACCGCATCAGTATCGTGCTCTGCCTGCGCCACCATGTCCGCTGCGATGAAATCGGGATTTGCGCTCTCGTCTGCGATGATCAGAACCTCTGATGGTCCCGCAGGAAAATCGATCCGGGTTGGAACCAGCATCTTTGCAGCGGTCACATAGACATTCCCGGGTCCAACGATCCTGTCGACCGCAGGCACGGTCTCTGTGCCGTAAGCCATAGCAGCAATCGCCTGCGCGCCACCGACCGCAAAGACCCTGTCAGCGCCTGCAATCGCTGCGGCAGCGAGTGTCAGCGGGTTCACGCTACCATCACCGCCCGGCATCGGCGGAGTGCATATAATCGCCTCCGGTACGGATGCGACCTTTGCGGGTATGATCGTCATCAGCGCAGTCGACGGATATGCTGCCTTTCCGCCAGGCACATAAGCGCCGATGCAGTCGAGGGGCGAGGTCTTCTGTCCGAGGCTGATCCCGGGCGTAATCTCGCTTAGCCAGAGCTCTGGTTCGAGCTGGGCTTCGTGAAACCTCCTGATGTTATCAGCCGCGGTCTCGAGATGCCACAGGATCTCGGAATCGATCTCTTCGAATGCCTCTGATATGGAGTCCCCTTCGACCTCGATTGCAGAGAGGCGGGCATTATCAAACCGCTGTGTATATTCGATTAACGCAGCGTCCCCTCTGGTCTTTACGTCCTCTAAAATCGCTGAAACTGCCGGTTTTACCTTCGCAATCTCAGTCTCCCGGTCAAGGAGGCTTTCAAGTTCGGAATCGGTCAGTTGTGTGTGGTGTTTCTTGAGCATGATTCATCGCCTGCGTGCTATTGTGGTGTGTGATGTATGAGATTGGATCAACCAAAGAAGACAGGTCGCTTTGAAAGCAGCAGCGGCAGATTGATCGGACGGTACGGCATATCTGCGGTCTCAGAGGTTACCCTGTCGCGTAGTTCCTGTGCAGTCTCTTCCACTTTTCCGGATTCAGAGCGGATAGTTACGCTCAGCACGCCGCTTTCAAGTTCCTTATCCCCGATTACGACGACATAGGGGATCCATTCCCTGCCAGCGGAGCGAACTCTCTTCCCGACAGTCTCATCGCGGTCATCGATATCGACCCTGACATCGCCCATCGCGGCGGCGACTTCCTCTGCGTATCCAATGTGGCGCTCTGCAACCGGTATCAGCCGAACCTGTGTCGGCGAGAGCCATGTCGGGAGCGATGGTACGCCGCCTGCCTTCGAGGTGAGGTGCGCCTTTTCGAGCAGTGCGTAGATGCACCTCTCGATTGCGCCGCTTGGGGAGCAGTGAAGGATTGTCGGGCGCTGTTCAGTTCCATTTTTGTCGATATATTCGATGTCGTAGCGTTCCGCGTTCTCCACATCGATCTGGACGGTCGAAAGCGCGCTCGCCTTCTTAAGCGCATCGATATAATTGAATTCGAACTTGATCACGAAATAAAAGAATCGGGAGTCCCAGAGTTCGATCAATGCCGGCTTGCCGACTATTCTGACAAGTTCTTTGATGAAATCCTGGTTTTCCGTGTAAAAATCACGTGTAAACCGGATGGCAACCTCGTAATCATCCCGAAGTCCGATATCTGCAAGCATCTTCATGCACATCGTGTACTGATCCTTGAATTCAAGAATCGCGTGATCCATATCAGCGCAGAGCGTGTGCATATCAGGCATTGTGAATGCACGCAGCCGCCGCAGTCCCACCAGTTCGCCGTGCTGCTCTCTCCTGAAGCTGTACCTGGTCATCTCGACCATCTTCAGGGGGAGATTCCTGTGCGAGATGGTCATGTCGTGGTTCATCAAAAACTGCCCGAAGCACGCAGCAAACCGGAGGAAGAACGATCTCTTGTCGGATTCTATCGAGTACTGCCTCGCCGGAAAGCGATCGAGATACTTCTTCAGCGTCGGATGGTTCACATCGTACATGACAGGAGTCTCGACCTCGACTGCATCCATCTCGCCAACGGTATCAAGAACGTGCGCCTCAAGAAGCCGTTTTACAAGGGTTCCTTTCGGATAGAACCGCATATTTCCCGAGTCTGAGCCGGGCTCGTAATCTGCAAGTTCGAGCCGCCTCATCAGTTCGACATGCGGAGGGATCTTATCCACAGCCCTGCTCTTCGAGGTCTCGTATTCAGCAAAACTCAACAGGTTCGGATGTTCTTTGAAATCGAAGTCCTCGATGGGCAGCAGTTCCCCTTCAAGCGTGAGAACGTGCCAGTGTGAGACCGCTTTCTCCTCTGACTTCAGAGCCTCGGATACGATCTCTTCTCTCGCTTCTCTTCCTTCGCTCCCTTTTTTCGCCCCCATCCCTTCCGTCCCGACCCGTATCGTTCTTGAGAGTTCTGAGAGCGGGTGCCCCTTGCAACTGACCTTGAATGCCTTGTACCAGCCAAATGGCGCTCTCTTCACTTCGTAATCGCGAGATAGAGTTTCTTCGAGCCTCTTCAGGACATCGACCGCGACGGCGGGTTTCGCCAGTTCGGAACTGAGATGTGCATAAGGATAAAGCATTATCCGTTCCGTTTTCACTTGTTCCGCCAGCTTCCTGATCTCGTCTACTGCATTCTCTGCTGTGGCGATCGGATCTGCCTCGTCGTAACTCTCGACAGCGACAAAAGCGGTCAATCCCTCTTCCATGCGGCCGCTCTTCATGGAGGGGTCGATCTCTTCTGCGACTGGAGTGCGCTTCTTTGTCTCGTATTCGATATAATCTGAGTGAATTAATAACAACTGCATGTTTGTGCCCTGTGCACTGGATTGTCTCTTAAGTTTATAAATATGCGGCAGAAGACTCTGCCATTTGTAACGCCTCCGGCGTCGACGCTTGCGTTAGCGGGGAGGATGTCGCAAATATGGATCCCTGGTGCCAGGGACCGGATGATCCGCAAGTGCGTGAACGGTGAAACTTGGGGACATAGCGATTTTATTTGAAAGATTGACAGTGCCGCCGAAAGTAATACAAATAAGCAGGATGCAATCTGTGGCTCATGAACGCCGGCGAACAGGAACTCACGCTGCGGGTGGCAGAGGCATATCACAGGGATGTCGGCAAAGGCATCGCACGCATCGATCAAGAGTTCATGGATCTGCTCGATAAGTACATGGATGACGGAGACATAGTCGAGATAACAGGCGGGAAGAAAGCGTACGCGATTGTGCGCCGCGGCTATCATGGCGATTCCGGGCTTGATATGGTGCGGATCGATGGGGATTGCAGAATCAATGCGGACACCGGCATCGATGACCGGGTTACGGTCTGCAAGGCAGTACCGGGGGATGCGATCAGAATCACGCTCGCACCGACCCAGCACACTCGTTTCTCTGGCGGAGCGCGGTACCTGGCGCGGCATCTCAAGGGCAGGCCGGTCGTGAAAGGGCAGCACCTCCGGGTTGAGACCGTGGACGCGCCGGTCGTCTTCGTGGTCACTGCAACCCAGCCAGCGGGGGCGGTCATCATAACCAGAGACACCCGGGTCCTACTAAAGGAGCGCCCGGTCCCGGACGAGGCGCATACCACACAGATCACTTATGAGGACATCGGAGGCCTCCGGCGCGAGATCGATCTCATCCGCGAGATGATCGAACTCCCGCTCCGCCATCCCGAACTCTTCCGGAAACTGGGCATCACCCCACCCCGGGGCGTGTTGCTGCACGGACCGCCCGGAACCGGGAAGACGATGATTGCAAAGGCGGTGGCAAACGAAACATCCTCTAATTTCACATCGATAAGCGGTCCTGAGATCGTGAGCAAGTTTTATGGCGAAAGCGAGAAACATCTTCGGGATATCTTTGATGATGCGGAAAAAAATGCGCCAAGTATTATTTTCATCGACGAGATCGACTCGATTGCACCCAAACGCGGCGAGGTTGTGGGAGATAGTGAACGCAGGATTGTGGCGCAGTTGCTCTCGCTGATGGACGGACTCCAGTCGAGGGGCGAGGTCGTCGTGATCGCTGCAACCAACCGCCCGAACGACATCGATCCCGCGATGCGCAGGGGCGGCAGATTCGATCGCGAGATCGAGGTCGGGGTTCCGGACCGCAATGGCAGGTCCGATATACTGCAGATCCACACGAGAGGGATGCCGCTTGATGCAGAGATGCAGGAGAAAGGTCTTTACAGTCTCGCTGAGATCACGCACGGCTTTGTAGGGGCTGATATCACATCGCTCTGCAAGGAGGCTGCCATGCATGCGCTGCGTATGATGATGGCGGACATCGATTTCGAAGAGGATATCCCATCAGAACTGATCGAGCAACTGATCGTAACAAAGAAGGACTTTTACGAGGCTGCGAAAAATATAGAGCCTTCTGCAATGCGTGAAGTCTTCATCGAGATACCGCGGGTCGGGTGGGATGATATCGGGGGGCTTGATTCCGAGAAGCAGGAATTAATCGAGATCGTGGAGTGGCCGCTTCGCTATCCTGAGATATTCGAGGCGATCAACACAGACCCGCCAACCGGAGTGCTGCTATTCGGCCCTTCCGGCACCGGAAAGACCCTGCTTGCAAAAGCGGTCGCTACCGAGAGCTCTGCGAATTTCATCAGCATCAAGGGACCTGAACTGTTGAGCAAGTATGTCGGCGAATCGGAAAAGGCGATCCGGGAGGTTTTCCGGAAAGCGCGGCAGGCATCCCCCACAATCGTCTTCTTCGATGAGATCGATTCGATCGCGCCTGTAAGGGGTGCTGGCTCAGACACCTTCGTGACCGAGCGCGTGGTCTCCCAGATCCTGACAGAGCTTGACGGACTTGAGGAACTGCAGGATGTGGTCGTGATCGCTGCCACCAACCGCATCGACATGGTTGACCCCGCGCTCCTGAGACCCGGGCGGATCGACCGTCTAATCTACATACCGCTTCCGGACAAGGATACGAGATCGAAGATCTTTGAGATCCACCTCAAAGGTAAACCGGTATCTGATGAGGTCTCGGTACAGTGGCTTGCAGAAGCAACCGATGGGTATTCGGGCGCGGAGATCGAAGCCGTGTGCAGGGAGGCGGCAATGCTTGCGCTCCGCGGAGTTATGCCTGAACGAGGGGCGGAGGTGGATGCGAAGAAGATTGCAGGTGCGGTCAAGATCATGAGGCAGCATTTCGATCGGGCGACCAGATGTGTGCGGTGCGCAGGGGGTGGAAATGATCAGAAATCCGCGTGAGGCGGATGACCGAGGAATGGGAGCACACATTAATCCTTCATATACTCGCGCAGCAGGACTGTGGCATAGCACCCCTTCGGCAGAAAGAACTCGGCAGTTACGCCCACACCAGCATCATCCGTGCTCACATCGAAGACCGGATCGACGCCTATCGCAACCGCCCGGCATCCACCCTTCGAAGCAAGTTCCGGCATCTCTGCGACCTCAAACCCGCGAGTCAACAGAGGGAGATCGATCCCGAGGTCGGATAACACTGCGTCCTCGATCCCGTCTCCGGGTTCATAGCCGGATCCGATCAAGGAGTGGGTCACCCACGCACGTTTTTTGCGGATGAGGTTGTTGATGCCATCGATATCCGCCAGCGTCACTTCTTGCGTCCTATACGCATCCGGCAGACCGTCATCGCCTCTGAAACATACAACATCCCCAACTATTGCCTGGTTTAGTGGCATCTCCTCTTTTATGCGCTTACTCAGGATTTTATTGAATATGAATGACTGGTATGCGTGCGTAAACATTCTCAGAAGGTTTTTTGGCAGCACACGAAATGCGCCGATGTAATCCTCCGGTTGTTTGACCAGATGGTTTAACATTGCACGCTCGTACCGCAGATGATCAGGGAACTCGACCAGTGCCGCTTTAAAATCATAAGTATCCCACAAATGTTTGCGCATTTCATAGGACCGGTCATCCGGAAACGGTTTTGCGAGATACGTCATCATCGCGCCCTTAAAATCGCCTGCGACGATGAGTCTGCCAACTTCGTGTGTGATCGGGCGGATTGTTCCGAACCGCTGCATGCCATAAAAATTCGCCATGCCGCCTGCGTGCAAGAGTTCGCCGGTTACGCGATTTACGCGATCCCGGACTTCCTCTTCGGTTTCATCGATCCCCCGTATTGCGATCCTGAACCTGTTTCCGCAGAGATCGCCGAGACTGATCTTCCGGTTCGACCGCCCGATGATCTCGAGCGTGACGTTTGGGATGCGGACATTGGGGATCTTTGCCTCGATGGCACGATCCGGATCCCAGATACCGATTTTTTGAGTGGTTACAGCCCGCGTATCCTTGGTGCCAGCCCACCCGAACCTGGATCTGCTGACCCTGAACCATCTCGAGAGGTCCCTGATCAGATGGTGGGTGTCCCAGTTCTTCTTTGTGAGTTCTACGATGAGGTACTTCCCGTTCTCTGCATCCGTGATTTTTCCGGGAGCCCAGACCTCTGTGACCTGGAAGTCAGACGCATCCGAACGGACTACGCCGCCGATGCCTGGCGAACTCGAGAGGTAAACGTCGATTCCGGCTATGGATTCAGTTGTTGTCATATTTAAGATGTAAAGCCCCGCCGCAGATAATGGCGATTCCGGTGGTGTTCTCGGGAATTCATTTTTCACATTGGTGGACATACCGATCAGGAGCTATCACTTCGAACCTGCATCCGGCTTTACGGATCTTCTCTTTAGTATCATGGAAATCAGAGTCCCTCGTCAATAGATACGACGCTCCATTGCAGGCGGTTTCAAGAAAGGTCAGATCATCAGGTGTAAAGCCATCTATCCTGACTTTCTTTCTACTGCGCCGCACAAGGACTCCTGCTTGCTTGAGATCTTCGAGTGCGAGCTGGACAACTATTGAGGTCATCCCATAAGAGTGCGCCCTACTTTTATATCGTTTAATTATATCCTTATTACAAAAAAAGTTATGATGC
>QBUV01000143.1 GCA_013572355.1 Candidatus Methanogaster sp. | reverse complement strand
CCTCGATGCTTATAATCCTGTTTCCAGCAAGAGTCTCATTCGAAAGGTTGATTGCTGGCATCGCCCCGCCGACCGTCGCCTCAAATCTGAAATGAAGGTCGTGCTTCCTCGCAAGTTCGCACAGTTCCGTATATTTCACGACAAGCGGTCCTTTATTCGATGTGACGACGTGCCTCCCGCTCTCAAATGCTTTTTTGATGTGCGAAAGCCCGATTCCACCTGTTGATATATCGGTCGGCGTCGCCTCGACCATGATCTCATGATCCACGCCACCGATCACATCGAGTGCGGTCATACCTGCTGTATCCGCACCCTCGTCTGTATCAGCAAGCGCAAGCGCAACTGTGCCAGTCTCCCTCTTCCGCTGCAGCGCGGATGCAAGATCGACGCCAGCAGCGTCCACAACAGCACCGCGGGAATCAACGATCGCGACTACCTTTATTGGGTAGTCCGTGCGCATAAGCGCGTCTGCAACGCCTTGCCCGACAGCGCCGAATCCAATAATCGATATTCGTATGCTCATGTTTCACCAGAGTTTGTTCTGAAGTTTATTCCAATCGCTCATATTAATTTCTCGTGCATCGCTCATACAGCGCCTGAAACTCAGCCACATCCGCGACCTCCGATGCAGGCGCATGGTACGCCATTGTGCCTGATTCCATGATCATCACCTGATCAGCGAGCGCAAGACCGCGCTTTAAGTCGTGCGAGATCATAATCGTGGTGATCCCTGATCCGGTAAGCGAATTCAGCACGCTCTCAAGACTTGCCG
>QBUV01000144.1 GCA_013572355.1 Candidatus Methanogaster sp. | reverse complement strand
TTCCCAAGATATTTCTTGAAAGCATAGTCCTTCAGGTGGTTATTCTTCGCAAAGTCATCGTGCGTCAAAACCCCCTGATTGATGAGCCGTATCGCAAACGCATCACAGAATATCGGGCGAAATTCCTCCTGGAGGTCAAGAGCAAGCGCGGGACGCCCGTGCCGGTCTGCGTGCATGACGCCGAGGAACGGGTCGAGGTTGTACTGGCGGAGTGCGCTTAAGACTTCGTTCTTCATCATCGTGTACGTAAGTGAGAGCAGTGCATTAATATGATCTTCTGGTGGGCGGCGGGTGCGTTTCTTGAATGTCCAGTCGCCAACAAGGCAGCCGTCTAAGAGACTGAAGTAGATGCGGGCAGCCTCGCCCTCGATTCCGCGCAGTTCGTCCATCGTCTTCGCCGCTGTGGTGCGCTCTTCGAGGTCGGCGAGCTTTCCTGTGCCGGTGACCCCCTTTCTCCCGAGAAACGTGCGCGAGTTACGTATCTTTCCCTGAACGATCATCCGTGCGATGTGAAGAGCCTGTTTTCCAGCAAGCGCGTACTGGCGTCTCCGCACCTCTGCGATGGTGTTTCTTTCGGGGATGAAGCTGCCGCGGTATTTCCCGAACTGGGTGAAGTAGTTCAAGACTATGCCATGTTCGTTGGCACGGGCTACGAACTGCGTTGTGAATTGGACATTTCCAAAGATGTTGACCGTGTCGAGCTGCCCCATCGGAAACGATGCAAGTACTCCCTCATCCTTGGTGGCGACGGTGATCCGTCCGCCACGGGCACCAATCACACTGCCCTGAG
>QBUV01000145.1 GCA_013572355.1 Candidatus Methanogaster sp. | reverse complement strand
TGTTGACCGCACCATCATCAGTGACGTCGCCGCAGATCGGTTGCTCCGGCTGACCGCCGTCCCAGCCCGCGAGGCGTGCCATCATCCACCAGAATGCCCGTCCTTTCTGCTGGCAGTTCAAGCAGCGCGAATGAGCACAGGAACATGATGCGCATTCGTCCGGGTGTGCGGCACACCACTCGTCAGCCCAGTTGCCATCATTATAATCGCATGAGTCAGTTGCACCACTGTCAAGGAAGTAGTTGCCATCCGGGTCGTAGCTCTCGATGTCTGCGAAATCGAAGAGAACTGAGTTGTTTGCGATGCAGTGGGCACGGATCTGGTTGTTGCGCTGGTTGAGATTACCGTCTTCGCCGGTTCCAACCAGATGCCCAGTCATGTAAATGAATAGGGCATTAGGATAATCCACCTCCAGTCCACTCATCAGGTCGAGGTATATCTGCATATTCTCTGGTGTCGTGTCAGCCTGGCCGCACCACGACCACATCACGACGTTTCGATCGTTATTCGAATTGTCCAGCATCGTGCGTGTTCGAGCTGCCCAGGTGCTCCGATCCGGGTTGCCGAGATCGCCGGAAGGGGTGTAGTCATGCAAGGAAAGCCCGCCGTTGGTTCCATCGTCGTCGTACCAGTACAGAGAACCGGCATCGCCCCTTAGCAAACTCATCCCGGTCACGATCTGGCTTCCGTGTGATGTGTGCCCGTACGAGAGGTTAAACGTGTCCTTCGCTTGTATGATCCACTCATCCGGAATCTCTGAGAGATCCGTGCATGTATGGTCAATAATAATCGCGTCTGCGCACG
>QBUV01000146.1:485-814 GCA_013572355.1 Candidatus Methanogaster sp. | reverse complement strand
TGCGAAGTACTGGGTAAAGCTTGCACCGAGCGCGACGTTGGCAACGACTGCTGCAACGCCGATGATGATTCCAAGAGCGGTCAATGCGGATCGCATCTTGGCGCTCGTGATGCTGCCGATTGCGATCCGCACCGATTGTACCGGGTTTATCATTGTGAATCAGCTCCTGATTGACTGGATTTTAGTTCTTTCGTCTCTTTCTGCGGTAGACGCCTGCGCCAACAACGACCACCAGCAGCAGTGCTGCGCCGATCATGATCGTGCCGGAATTGCCCTCCGGAACCACAGGTTCGATCTCGATCGCCCGGTTGTTGATGACCCGCTCATGC
>QBUV01000146.1:0-475 GCA_013572355.1 Candidatus Methanogaster sp. | reverse complement strand
TGCTGGTTGTTGCCGTTTCGGTACTCTGCATAGAGGTGGAGCTCGGTATCATCTGATGAATTTCCTGTAACCTCGCAATCGAACTCGATTGTGAAGAGTTCGTCAGGCTCCATTGTTCCGATGAAGTACTCAGTCGGCGTAAACGTGATGCCTTCTGCCCGCGGTTCGATGCTCACGGACGTAAACATGCTTGAGTGCGTATTTGCGACGTCAAACTCGATCTTGCCCCCGTCACAGGCGAGTTTCAGCGGCTTGGACGGAATGATCTTGATTCCAGCGGATTCAACCCTGATGGGTATGTTCCACTTTGCATTGTATGTGTGGGAACTGCCAGTGAGCGCGAGGTTCAGGTGCTCGGTTCCATCCGCTGCGTCATCGCTAACCCACACGTTATATGAGATATCGATTGAGTCGCCGGGTCCGAGAACACCCATATCCTGGTAGGAACCGGTCATAACATCGACCCCATCCGATC
>QBUV01000147.1 GCA_013572355.1 Candidatus Methanogaster sp. | reverse complement strand
AGAGAGGGGGTGGAGGAACTCATCAGTGGCATGGAGTACTACGCGCTCGCTGACTTTTCGAGGGAGATCGCATCCGACGCGCAGAGGCAATCTGCCCGGATGGATCAGGTGGACTTCGGTGTGAGCCTCAGAAAGATCGGGAAGAAACTGTATGTGACGGTCAGTAATCACGGAGAGAAGCCCATCGTGGGAACGCTCACTATCGAGTCACTCAATGGACGTTTGAGACTCGATGAGACCGTAATCAAGTTGCTCGAAGGGGACATTGTGACAAGCGCGATTCGGCACAGAGACTTCTGCCTCCCATGCAGACTGGCGTCAGGAGTGCCGCCTGATTTTATCGATTTCAAGATTGGTTTGGAGATCGCGGGACAAAAACCAATCACACGGCACGTAATCCTCCCTCTCGGAAACGTCATTGAGATCGAGGGCGAGAGTGTGACGGTTGAGTCCATAACCCTACCCGAAGAGTGCCTGGTCTACGACGATAAGGTACGGATGGCTCTCGTCCAGTTCAAGATCGATCTTGTCCATGACGGCAGAGGTTACAAGATCGGTGGCGATCTCAAAGCGTATCGGGAACGGATACAGGGCGTCTTCTCCAAGCTTCCAAAGGATGTTGAGATGGTGGTATTCCCCGAGCTTTCCATACCCTTCGAGTTCCTCTCCGAATTGCAGCACATCTCTGAGCGTCGGAATCTTCTGATCGTGGCTGGATCGCACTACGTCACAAGCACAGGCGCCTATCCGGAACTCGGTTTTGTGAGGACGGTTCGCGATGCGGATGTTGGAAAATCAATCTCACCTTT
>QBUV01000209.1 GCA_013572355.1 Candidatus Methanogaster sp. | reverse complement strand
TTATGCCAAAGGATTTGCCAGAACCGGGCGAACCAAAGACCGCTATTGAAAGTGGGCGTGTATAGCTCTCTGATTCGATATACTTCCGCATCAGGTTCTTTATACTGTGAAAGCTCTCAATCTCATTCCTGTCAACGCTCTTCAACCTCCCAAAGTTGCCTATCGGGACGTTTTTAAGTGCGGCAGTCTCCCCTTCCTTTACAATTCCATAAGCGATGTGCTCCAGCACGGGATCGTTTATCTCTTTAAGGATGCACCACGAGTGCGGGTCCGCATCCTCTGCCGTGTTCTGACCAGATATTGCCACATCAGCAATGTGATCGCCTCTCTGTTCACTGGCTAAAAAGATACCAGCTACGGGGTAGGGGTATTCAGGTCCACGTTCGGGTTCGTCATTTCCAAAACCGCGTCTGACAAGTTCCCGGGATGCATTTAACCCATCACGCACCGCCCTTCCAACTGCATCAGAGAGTAAGTCCCCCCGACCACACTGGACCGCGATCCTTGCTGCGAGTGCGGCAACGAATGCGGAAGAGATTCCTTGCATCTTTCCCGGGTAGTTGTGCATAAAGTCGCCCTCGCTCATGGTCGGATCGAAGTACAGCCGAGCTGTTGCGCACTCGCCCACCAAGGTATAATGGATCGCGCCTTCGAGACCGAAGCGAACCACAAGATTTGTACAGTCGGAAAGCCCCAATCCTGCGTTGTATGCCATCTGCCAGACGAATTCCTTGGTGGTCCGCTCCCATGAAAGAGAGCGGCTGATGTTCATGCCGCTTGCACGCAGATCATCCGCGGTCACGACCACAACCAGC
>QBUV01000148.1 GCA_013572355.1 Candidatus Methanogaster sp. | reverse complement strand
GCTGGTTGTGGTCGTGACCGCGGATGATCTGCGTGCAAGCGGCATGAACATCAGCTGTTCTCTTTCGTGGGAGCGCACCGCTAAGGAATTCGTCTGGCAGATGGCATACAAAGCAGGACTGGGGCTTACAGGCTGTACCAATCTTGTGGTTCGCTTCGGTCTCGAAGGCGCGATACATTACACATTTGTGGGCGATCACGCAACAGCCCGGCTGTACTTTGATCCGACCATGAGCGAAGGCGACTTTACGCACAACTACCCGGGAAAGATGCAGGGAATCTCTTCCGTATTCGTTGCCGCACTCGCAGCAAGGATCGCGGTCCAGTGTGATTGTGGGGATCCGCTCCCTGATGCAGTGGGAAGGGCGGTGCGTGATGGGCTGAATGCATCCCGGGAACTTGTCAGACGTGGTTTTGGGAAGGACAAACCTGAATGCGAACCTGAATATCCCTACCCCGTAGCTGGTATATTTTTAGCCAGTGAACAGAGAGGCGATTCTATAGCTGATGTGGCAATATCGGACCAGAACTCGGCAGAGGATGCGGACCCGCACTCTTGGTGCATTCTTAAAGAGATAAACGATCCAGTGCTGGAGCATATCGCTTATGGCATTGTAAAGGAAGGGGAGACTGCCGCACTTAAAAACGTCCCGATAGGTAACTTCGGGAAGTTAAAGACCGTTGACCGGAATGAGATTGAGAGCTTTCACAGTATAAGGAACCTGATGCGGGAGTATATCGAATCAGAGAACTATACCCGCCCGCTTTCAATAGCGGTCTTTGGTTCGCCCGGTTCTGGCAAATCCTTTGGCATAA
>QBUV01000149.1 GCA_013572355.1 Candidatus Methanogaster sp. | reverse complement strand
GATCATCCGGTCTGGCTTGCAAAGGTAGATTACAGACGAGCGCAAGAGATAGGAAACCCGAATTAGATCTCGAGCACAATATGACAGTACTGGGGGCGCAGGGGGCAGCGCAAGCCTCGCTCTTCAGAGCGGGGATAGCCCGCCCCCACCTCTCCGCGACGAATTGAAAAATTTAAGTAGAATACCATCATCATCATCACTAACATGCGAAACACATACCAGTTCAGGATCTATCCGACGCGGAAGCAGACCATAAAGCTTCTCCGCATCCTGTCGGTCTGCAGAGTGCTCTACAACGACATGCTGCACGACAGGAAGGTAGCTTATGAGGACTGCAACTGTGGATTATCGTTCTACGATCAGCACAGATGGCTCAAATATAGGGATTATAAGGGCGTTTACGCGCATATACTCCAGGATGTGCTGCATAGGGTGGACAAAGCATTCAAATCGTTCTTCCGTCGCGTAAAATCCGGAGAAGAACCTGGATACCCGCGGTTCAAAGGATACCACCGGTACGACAGCTTCACATATCCGGACGCGTACGGCGTCGGATACAAGCTCGAAGACACAAAACTCATCCTCTCGAAGATCGGATCGATAAGAATCTTCCAGCACCGCGAGATCGAAGGAAGAGTTAAGACCTGCACCATAAAGCGCGAAGGCGATCAGTGGTACGCATCCTTCAGCGTGGAACTCCCTGATGCAGAACATGTTGTGCCGAAGACCTCGGTTGGTGTGGATGTCGGGATAACCACACTTGCGACACTATCAGACGGTACGGAGATCGAGAATCCTAAAACACAGAAGAAGTACGACTCGAAACTCCGGAA
>QBUV01000150.1 GCA_013572355.1 Candidatus Methanogaster sp. | reverse complement strand
GTCCGGGATATAACGCTGTCGCAAGAGGTTCACATCTTCTCGATCGATCCCTATGGAATCCGGACTGATCTGTTTGTCATCTCCAACAACAATGATCTTCGTTGCCAGATACTGAAGAAAAAGGGCTTCAGGACCTGACTGGCTTGCTTCATCGATGATCACCACATCAAAGCTATCCGTTCCTGGGCGCATAGTTTCTGCCACGCGGTAGATCGGCATAATCCATGCCGGAATCGCGGAACGACATTGCTCCATGTGATCACGAGCAGATCTCCGGTGCATAGCCGCGTACTTTCCAGTCCCCTTACCAATCCTCCGCGTAGCGTCCTTCCACGCCATAAGATGTTGACGCTCATGTTCGGTTAGCCTTGTGAAGCAATGCTCCCAAGCATTCGCCGCAGCCAAGTCACGAATAATCTCCTGAATACGACTTCGATTGTGCTCAAGATCATACAACAACCGCTCCCCGGTTTGTGGATCGTTGAGACGTCCTAACCAGCAGTCAGCCCGTGCCCAGTTCCAGGCGGCACGGAATCGTGACATGTGGTCGTCCCAGACACGGTCGGCATAACTCAACCCCACTTCAAATGCCAGTTCCGGTGCGGAAGCCTCCAGTCTATGAAGTAGGGCATCGCGGTGTGTCACACGATCCCGCAATTTTTTCAGGTTGCATAGAGTATGATATGCTTTTTCGTACCGCTGAGTATCTCTTGCGCGGATAGCTTCTTGTGCCTGCTTAACCGCCTGATGAACATCGCTCTGTGATATGGTCTCGCTGAGGCTGGTTTCTATTGCGTCAATTGAGTGTCGGGCATCTGCAAGCGTGTCGTCCAG
>QBUV01000151.1 GCA_013572355.1 Candidatus Methanogaster sp. | reverse complement strand
TCGAGCAGTTCCATAGCTGTGCTTACGGGCGAAAGAAGGCGAAGCTCCATCAGGCGGTCGCGTTTAAGTTCTCCCAGAACCTTGTCAATCGTACCGTAGGCGCGGAGGTGTCCCTGGTGTATGATCCCGATGGAATGGCAGATAGCTGCCAGTTCCGGAAGGATGTGCGAGCTGAGCAGGAGCGTCTTTCCATCGTCAGCCAATCGCAGAAGCATTTGTCGCATCTGGATTCGCGATTGTGGGTCCAAGCCGCTTGCCGGTTCGTCCAGGAGAAGCACCTGCGGGTCGTGCATCAGTGTTCTTGCGATACCGACTCGCTGCTTCATTCCGCGTGAGAGAGTATCCACGAATCGGTCCCGCATGTACTCTGCCTCGGTGAGGTCCATGACGAAGTCAATGCGTTTTTTCCGCTTGGCGCGAGGGATTTTGAATGCGGCTCCGAAAAAGTCCAGATATTCCCAGACTCTCATCTGATCGTAAACGCCGAAACTGTCGGGCATGTATCCGATGAGACGCCTGATGCGGTTGCGGTCCGTACCGACATCCACTCCGGCGATGCTTGCTTTTCCGCGAGTCTGCTTCAAAAGTCCCGCTAGGATGCGGATCGTGGTTGTCTTCCCCGCACCGTTGTGTCCGATATATCCGAAAATGTGCCCGCGAGGAATCTCGAGGTCCAGGTTCTCCAGGGCGGTCAACTCGTCGTATATCTTTGTCAACCCCTTGCATCGGACGATAATTTCATCACTTTTATCTGTCACCTGCTGATTCCTTCCAATGAGACGTTAATGTTTTCGATAGTCCATGTACTTATCTTTTCCAGTTTGCCCGCGGAAGT
>QBUV01000104.1 GCA_013572355.1 Candidatus Methanogaster sp. | reverse complement strand
CCATATATAGACCAGCCAGGAATGTTCGTATTACCAACTTCGGACGAGTTCGCGGTAACTTCTGAACAGCTCGACCGGGTGAAGATGGCAGGAGTTGATCCGTACGTCGAACTCGGACTTGAGGTTCCAACCGAGGTGCGTGGAGACTTGAATGGCGACGGCGAGATAACATCTGCTGACGTGCTGATACTGCTGCAGGCAGCGGTCGGGAAGATAACTCTGTAATGAATGTGACTGAAAACAGGAAGTGAACCGGGCAAGGGTGAGGAATCACCCTACCCCCTCCATGTTTTACTCAAGAGGTCATGGTTATGTCCGGATGAGTATGTTATTTTATGCGCTTAACATGGAAACCGTCATTTCAGAGAAGAGATCGATCAGGGGGTTTGGGCTGCTGCATACGCGGTGTGAAACCTCGGTGTGAAACCTTTATGAAGACATTTGTTTCGATGCGAGGATCATCGAGCACCGAGATCTTTTCTGCACTCCCCGCGTGCAACGATCACAGACACGCCCTTTGCAGAAAGCCGCTCCCGGATCAACTGCTCGATTGCCTGACCGCCCGCGGTCTCATCGATCACGACAACATCGTTGCAACATGCACGGACGATCCGTTCCGGATCCGGCACCTTCTGCCCTCCAGTCATCGCTGAAACCCTGTTTGCCAGAACGATCACCAGAACGTCTCTCTGGTTAAATTCCGCATCGATAAGCGCCTGCAACCCGGAATGGACGAGCCCGAAATCGCCTATGATGGCGATGCTCTTCGCAGGCATCCCTGATGCGATCCCGATCGCGCCGCCGAGCGCATAGGCAACGTCCACAACCCCGGTCGGCGCAGTCCGTATCGAGCAGCCCATGTCTCCGGCGATCATCATACCGCTGTTCTTCTTGATCGCTCTAACCGCCTCATATACCGGTATGAACGGGCAGTCCTCGCAGATGTCCCGGGAGTATCCGCGGTTTTTCAGCGTCTCAGGAGTGGTATCAAGAGTGACCTCGTTTTTATCCACATTCTCGATCGCAAATAGGATATCCGCTTCTGTCAGACCCCCGTACGGCAGATGCCCTGATCTCCTTCCGAAAATATTACAAGTTCCGGTTCCGAGTTGACCCTCTATCACTGGCTCTGTCTCCTCAACAACAAGGACGCGCCGGTCCCCGATAAAATCTACTATCCGCTTCACCGGCAACGGATTCACAAACGAGAGCGAGATATGCGGCATCTCGATTCCTTTCTGGCGCATGACCGATGCGACGATCATCGAAGCGTAGCCGGATGAGATGATGCACACCTGCCCATCTCCTGACCCGCCCCCTTCCCGGTAACGGTTGAGATGCGATCTTTCGGACAGATCCTCGATCAACGGATAGGTATCCCTGTGAAACAACTGATGCCTGCCATGCATCGAATATTCCCAGATCGATCGGTCAAAGGGTTCGGGTCTGTTCAGCGTCTGCGCCTTCCCTTCCACGCATCCCGATTCAAGCGCACGATCCGTCACCCGGATGATCACCGGCGTGCTCACGGTCTCGCTGATGCGGTATGCTTCAAAGATCGCATCGTGCAGGTTTGTGGGGTTCGGATCGAGCACTGGAACCTCTGCGATCAAGCCCCAGTACCTGGAATCCTGCTCGTTCTGGGACGCCACCGCCATCGGGTCGTCTCCAGCGATGATCACGATCCCTGCGCCGATTCTGTGCGTGCTTGCTGTGATGAGCGGATCTGACAGAAGATTCATGCCGACATGCTTCACGATCACCATCGACCGGCTGCCGGACGCGGACGCTCCGAGTGCGATCTCGAGCGCAACCTTCTCGTTGAGGCACCACTTCGCACCCGCCTCTGCTATCAGGAGCTCTGCAAGTTCGGTTACCGGGTACCCTGGTACGCACGTGATGCTTCTAAGATCGAATTCACGGACTGCTGATGCGATTTTATTGATGCAAGGGGCTGTTTCGGTCATGGTTTGGGTGGCAACGTGTATCTGCATCATGCATAAGTATCTGTTAAGCGCGATTCCCGAAAATCCGGCGCGTTATCCAAATCCGAAATCTAACCCTTCATAAAGGGATTGTGTATCAGCGCCTCGATCCCGGGAAGCGTGCGCCCGGATAGGAAATCGATGCACGCACCGCCGCCTGTGCTGATATGCGAGATCTTTGACTCGATGCCGAGGGTGTATGCCTCTGCTGCGATGTGTCCACCCCCGATTATTGAAAATTTCGACTTTGTTGCTGCAAGGATGAGCTCCCTCGTCCCGAGCGCGAAAGCATCCTTTTCGAAGATGCCGGCAGGTCCGTTCATGATCACGGTCTTTGCGTTCTTGATCTTCTCTGAAAACGAAACCGCGGTCTCGATTCCGATGTCATTGATCGAGAGATCGGTGGGCAGTTTAGACACCGGTATCTCCACGCGTTTATCCGGATCGTCGTGGCTGGCGCCCGCGAGATCGGTGGGCAGCTCGATCTTGTCGCCGTACTCTGCAAGCAGTTCGTGCGCTCGTCCGATCTGCTTGGTACAGCCGACCGAATTTATAAAATCGAGATTCTTACTGCCGAGATCGACGCCACTTGCCGCCAGAAACACGTTCGCGACAAGCCCGGTGACGAGAATCGCGTCCACTTCATCACGCGCGGCAACGTTCTCGATGACATCGATCGAGTCGTTCGCCTTGATGCCGCCGAGCACGTATACTGTCCCTTTCTTTGAAAGCCCCCTGCTCAGTGATTTGATCTCCTTCTCCATCAAACGTCCGGCAACCGATTGCAGAACACTGGTAAACCCGACAACAGAGAGCTGCGATCGGTGCGAGACCGCGAACGCATCGTTCACGAACATATCTGCGTGCGGAGCAAGTTTTTTCACCATGCACGTCCCTGCATGTTCGGCAGGGGATCTGGAGAGGGTCTCCTCCGAATAGAACCGCACATTTTCAAGCAGGACAATATCGCCGCATTCCATCGACCGGATCGTGTTTATCGCGTATGATCCGAATATATCGTCCACATACGTGACCGTCCGCCTGCACAGGCGCTCCAGACGCTGCGCATGTACCTTCATGGTCGTGAAATCAATCTTCCCGGGTCTGCTCTGGTGCGCGAGCAACACGACCTTCGAATCGATAAGATCGTTTAAGGTTGGCAGATGGCTTTTAAATCGAGAATCATCCAGAATCGTCCCATCCGGAGACATTGGCGAGTTCAGATCGACCCGTACAAGCAGGGTCTTTCCGGTTGTGGATACATCGTCAAGAGTCAGATAGCTCGTGGATGTCATACATGGATATTTTGTGCTAACCCATATTAACATTTTATAGCACCGGACGCCAATACCACGTCTGTGTTCGACATCATACTCATCGCACTTTGGCTGATGCTGCCCGCGTATCTGCCAAACCCGTGCGCAGCGTTATTCGGGCGCGGCGCCGCAATCGATTCCGGTAGGAATTTCACCGATGGGCGAAGGATACTTGGTGATGGGAAGACGTACATCGGCTTCTTTGCAGGGACCGTGGCTGGAATCGTGATCGGACTGGTTCAGATACTGATCGCACCGTACGCACCCATACCGTTTCCAACATTCACGCTTACCGCGATTCTCTGCCTCTCGATCGGTTCGCTGCTCGGTGATCTCGGAATGAGTTTTGTGAAGCGGAGAATCGGACTTGCGCGCGGGGCGCCGTTCCCGATTGCAGACCAGTTGGACTTTGTAGCGGGTGCATGGATCCTGACGTATCTTTTCGAGCGGGAATGGTTCCTCTCGAACTTTACAACGTGGATTGTGGTAACAATCCTGATCATTACCCCGATTATGCATCTGGTCACCAATATAATCGGATACAAACTCGGAAAAAAGGATGTGCCATGGTGAGTCCGGTTCATAAATACCAAGGCGCAATCGCTATAACATGCGCGAATGCTTCAGAGGTAATGCGGGCGCTTGCTCCTGATAACCTCTCGAATATGAAGATGGAGAGCGTTGATGCAACGCTGACGATCGAGGTGTCGGCGCCGAGACTTGGGACGCTGATCAACACGGTCGATGATCTGCTGATGAACGCGAAGATAGCAGCGGATCTGGCTGACGATCCCTGTTGAGGGCGAGGGTCTGGCGCGTTTTCAGATATCCGAAACCGGGGGTGGCAGAGCTGGTAGAAATGTTGGGAGCACTACCGGATGATCAGCGCCGGTCTGCGTCTCGAAGCATCTCCATCGCTTCTTCCACCCGCTCACACCGTGAATCGAGAAGAGCAGCATCCTCCTGCAACTTTTCCTCAAAGACCTGAGTCACCCGCAGCACATCATCAGGAGCAGGACCGCCGCTTCTGCGGGTGCGGATGCTTGCCACCGGATCGAGCGCATCCGAGATCGCATGTTCGTCGAGACCGAGATCGCTCATGCGCTTGCCAGTCAACGATAGCCCGATCTCGTCGATCGCAACGAGTGATGGCTGCGCGCCAGTCCGTGCAAGTGTCCCAACGATCTGGTGAGCCGTCCGAAACGAGATCCCGCACGACCTGACAAGCGTGTCTGCAAGTTCGGTTGCCATGGCAAATCCCGCGGTCGCCTGCCGCAGAAGAATCTCTTCATGCACCTCCATCGTATCGATCATCCCGGCGGTCATGCGGATGCTTGCGAGCGTTTCAGAAACCGCGCTCCAGAGATGAGGGGTCGCCTCCTGTAGATCCCGGTTGTAACTCTGCGGAAGGGCTTTTGTGATCGTGAGGATGCCGGTTGTGGCAGCGATCACACTGCCTGCCTTCCCGCGCACCAGTTCGGCAACGTCGGGATTCTTCTTCTGCGGCATGATCGAGGAAGTGGAAGCATACCGGTCATCGATCGTGACAAAATCGAACTCGGATGTGGACCAGAGGATCAGTTCCGATGCGATGCGGCTCAGATCTGTCATGAGATTTGCAGACGCGGAAACCGACTCGATTAGAAAATCGCGTGCGCTCACAGCATCCATCGAGTTCTCAATAACGCCATCGAAGCCGAGCAACCCTGAAGTTCGCGCCCTGTTTATTGGAAATCCGGTCCCTGCAAACGCAGCCGCGCCAAGCGGACTTTTGTTCGTGCGCGTGTACGCGCCGCTCAGCCGCTCAAAATCCCGCTCAAGCGCGCCTGCATGAGCGAGCAGGTGGTGCGCAAGTGTCGTGGGCTGGGCGTGCTGGGTGTGCGTGAACCCGGGCATCAGCGTCTCGATATGCTCCTTCGCGCACGTTATCAGGACCTGCCTGAGCCGGATCAGTTCGCGCATCATCGTCAGCAACTCATCGCGCAGGCGCACGCGGATGCAGGTGGCAACCTCATCGTTCCGGCTGCGTCCGGTGTGCATGCGCCCGCCCGCATCCTCGCCGATCATCTCGATCAGTCTCGCCTCGATCGCGGCATGGATATCCTCTTCTACGGAAAGCGCGGAGATGCCAGCAGCCTGTATCCCCTCAAGTGCGGAGAGTATGCGAGAAGAGATTTCCGCAGTGATGATGCCTTCTTCTGCCAGCATCACGACATGCGCACGGTCTACGGCAAGATCCGCATCAAATATCCATCGGTCAGCAGCGAGAGAGGATGTGAACGCCAGAACGTCCGCCGGCTGTGAAGAAAGGCGCGCTTTACGCATAGATGCGCCGATCGGGAATCGAACCCGAGTTCGAGCGTTGGCAACGCCCGGTGATAACCGCTACACTATCGGCGCGCGGAGATGCCGTGACCCGGATTTGAACCGGGGACAACTGCCTCTTCAGGGCAGCGCTCTCCCGGGCTGAGCTATCACGGCACAGCTGTCTGTTGATGGGCCCGCTGCGATTCGAACGCAGGACCTCACGGTTTCTGTTCGTAGCAAACGGTGTTTGCAAGTATTATCAGCCGTGCGCTCCACCTGGCTAAGCTACGGGCCCGATCGATAAATATGGTGAACTGTATTGTATTTTAATATTTCCCTCGACAACTTGCCCGCGCCACGTTCGCAACTCGCTTCTGCGAACATCTTAAAGCGAGGCGCAACAGCCCGGCAGCAGCAAAAAATTTTAAACCAGATAGATTGGATTGTTATGAAGAGATGACGATCCGAACCAGAAAGTTCTACGACTTTAGCATCCACACCGCGCCCGAATGCGAAGGTTCGCCACAGGCGATGGCAGAGACCGCGTCCGGATACGGCTACGCGGGAATCGCGATCACGAATCACACACCGCACCAGCCGCAGAAACCGGAGATGACAGATCATCCCAAAATCGCGGTCTATTCGGGAATCGAGATCGTCGCAAAGAACCCGCACCACCTGATGCAGATGATCCGGAAGCATCGTGCAAAGGTGCGCGTGCTTTCTGTGCACGGCGGAAACGAGAAGATCAACCGTGCCGCAGTCGAGAGCCGCGCTGTCGATATCTTGTCGCATCCGGACGAGCGGCTGAATCATGTGCTCATGCGGTTTGCATCTGAGAACCGGGTGGCGATCGAGTTCAATCTCGATTCGATAATCAGGATGCGTGGAAGGGCGCGGGTTATAGCACTCACGAATTTCAGGCACAACCTCAAGCTCGCACGCAAGTATGGTGCGCCGATGATCCTTGCGAGCAATGCGCAGTCGATCTACGACCTCCGGGCGCCCGCGGAGATGATCGCGCTTGGAACGATCTTTGGGATGACAGAGGACGAAGCGATCGCCGCGCTCAGCACGGTTCCTGAAGAGATCATAAGGCGGGGAAGCGAGAACTGGATCATGGAAGGGGTCTGGGTCGTTACGGAAGATTGACCCCCGCCTGATATAGTCCGGATGCATATCTGCCGCCTACGAAAGTCCAAGTTCCCTTAATTTCTCTGATCCGGGCTTGCCGTGCTCCCATCCGCGAAGTTCGTAGTATTCAGGAAGCATCAGTGAGAGCTGCGATACCTGACCGCTGGCAGGTCCATCCGGCATCGGCTCGCTCGTGAGTCTCTCAGGCAGTGTGTCATCCTTCTCGTCAAATCCGTACCGGTTGAGGATCAGCCGCTCGAGATTGGTCACCCGCTCGCCGATCATCAGCAGTTCCTGATCGCTAAGATCCCATCCTGTGATGCATGAGAGCATTCCCGCGTAATCAGGCAGTCCGAGCGCGAACGTGTTGAAGAGGCAGACCACTGACGAGTTGACAACCGATGTGAAATCCTGAAACGTCTTGACCCACTGCGCTTTCCCTTCTGTCGTGTGCGGATCCAGCTTCTCAGGAAGCCCCAGAATCTCTGGCGATATCGTATAGCCGCTCGTATGGCAGCCGCCGCGGTTGGCGGTCGCATAGTTAAGACCGATGCCCTGCACAGCACGCGGATCATAAGCAGGAAGTTCAAGACCTTTCACGGTCATCGAGAGTTCGGGTGCCCCGTATTTCTCTGCTAAAGACCGCGATCCGCGAGCAAGGTCATCACCGATCCCTGCACGGTATGCGGTCATCCATACCGCTTCCACCATCGCGCCTGCGTTTCCAAACGCCAGATTGAGGCCATGTAGCTTCGATTCAGGGATATTTCCATTCTCCACGAGTTCCATCGCACATGCGATCGTCGCACCGGTGGAGATGGTGTCGAGCCCGAGTTCGTTGCAGAGATGGTTGGCTTTCACGATCGCATCGAGTTCTGTTATCCCGCAGTCCGACCCGAATGCGAATATCGTCTCGTATTCCGGTCCCTCTCCGCGGGTCACGCTGAATGCACCATCCGGGACCGATGTAGACCTGCCGCAACCGATCGGACAGCCCCAACACGCCTTCTTTCCGAGGAGATACTTCTCAGCAAGCGTTTCGCCACTCTGCTTATCAGCATCAGGGAAATATCCTGTCTGGAAGTTCCGCACAGGATATGCACCCCGTTCGTTTAAGACATTGACGAGCACTGCCGTCCCATAAGTTTGAAGTCCTCCGCCAGTGCCGGTGACAGGGTTCTCCTTTAACTTCTGCAGAGCACTCTTCACCTGTTCCTTCATCTCATCCGGTCTTGCAACCGTCACATTCTCGGTGCCGTATACCGCGATCGCCTTTAACTTCTTGCTGCCCATGACCGCACCCATGCCGGTCCTGCCTGCTGCCCGGTAGTTGTCATTGACGATGCACGAGATCGCTGCCAGATTCTCGCCGGCAGGTCCGATGCATGCGACCGATGCATTATGTCCGACCTCTGCCACAATCTCATCGGTCGCCTGGAACGTGGTATTCCCCCATAATCCCGGGGCATCCACCAGTTCTGCCTCGCCATCGATTATCCTGAGGTACACCGGCGCATCCGATGCACCCCTCACAACAACCGCATCGTACCCGGCTGCCTTTAAGAGAGGACCCCATCTGCCGCCTGAGTTCGAACTTCCGATAGATCCTGTGAGCGGGGACTTCATCGCCATCACATGGTATCTGCCGCCGGTCGGAAAACTGGTGCCTGTTGCAGGTCCTGTCGCAAAGACGATGATGTTATCAGGACCAAGCGGATCGACATCAGGCTTTAGCTCGTCATAAATGATCGTAAGCCCGAGACCTTTGCCTCCAAGGAACTTGCGCGCGGTTTTTTCATCGATAGATCGATCAGCGAGTCTGCTCGTGTTCAGATCTACCTCCAGAATCTTTCCAATATATCCATTCATATTTATACCTCCCGAAAGGTTCTTTGCAACTTATATCTGAGCTGCCATCTATGAATGTGTGGGCGGGGTGATATGATTATTGGTATCTCGTATGCTAACTTGCGTGGTGTTCCGATCCGGGAATTTTTAACTCGACCAGAAGAAATTATAACGTCCTCTGCGCTGCTGCCGCTGCCACGTTGCTTGTAGTCTTCCACGAATGCCGCACCCACTCCGGAAAACCATTGTGTTCCCGGAACCACTCCCGCATGAACCGGATGGTCTTTGGGTCCGCCGGATACCCGCTGCCGAAATCCCCGACCTCCTCCCTCAGCGTCCCGACCGCGTGATCCCTCTGCACCTTTGCGATGATGGACGCTGCGGCAACGATCGGGTATGTCGCATCGGCTTTGTGCCGTGAAGTAACCGTGAGATGGTGCTTGCATGACCCCTGCACGTTTCTTCCGAACCGCGCCTCATTGACATCAGCAGCATCCAGGAATGCGTGTTCGGGCTTCAGGTTCTCAAGCACTCTTGCAAACGCCTTGACCATGATCTCGTTCATCGTCATGACCGTGCGCAGTTCGTCGATCTGGTGTGCGCTCACCTCCAGTACAAACCAGCCGTCAACTATTTTCTTGATCTCCCCGTCAAAAAACTCGCGTCTTTTTGGAGTCAGTTTCTTGGAGTCTTTCAGACCGAGTCCATCGATCAGGTGCATCCGACCCTCCTCCATGAGCACGCCTGCAACGCACATCGGTCCGATCACCGGACCTTTGCCTGCTTCATCGATTCCTACGATCTTCATGGTCGGTGATGGCGCAGCGAAGGGATAAATGTATTTATGCCTCCGGCGCTGCTCGCTACGCCCCCGATACACCACGGGCACGATTCATCTATGAGATGTTTGCACTCGCGAATTACCAAGAGCCTTAAATTCGCGAAAATCCGTGATGAAATATGATGAAACATCGCCATGCCAAACACCATCCTCAGCACCGGAGAGACTCGACATCCGAAACGTCCTTAACATTCCGAAACCTTTTAATATTCTCCTGCCATCCACTATATCTACCTATGAGTAAATTCTTGTTTCGCATGAACCATCTCCGGATAGCAGATGGATACATTTCATGATCGTTATAAGTTAACAAACGGAGCAGTAGGTGAATATCGGTGACCAATAATTCGAACAATTCTCAAGTGTGTTACCAGTGCGGCACCTGTACTGCCATCTGTCCTGTGCGTAGGGTTGTGAAATTCTCCCCAAGAGTCGCAATCTACGATTCAAACATCTACGACACAGATACAGACGTCTGGGATTGTCTTACCTGCGGACAGTGCGAAGTGGTGTGTCCACAGGGTGTGCGGTTGCTGGACTTTTTCCTCGATCAGAGAATCGGGGGCAAGCCCAGAGATATTGTACATAAAGGCGTCTTTACAGAACTGGCAGACTTGATGACGCGGCTTGGTAACAGTAAAACGACCCTCACAGAGGGTGATGACACAGCCGGAATCGGATACTTCCCCGGATGTGTGGACTTCCACGACATGTTCTTTGACCTGGATGTGGATTTTGGAGAGATTGCAACGTCCTCTGTAACGCTCCTCTCAAAAGCAGGGCTCAGCCCAAAGATCATGCAGCTCAAATGCTGCGGGCACGACCAGCTCTGGCAGGGGAATCAGGAGATGTTCGATAAGCTCAAAGAAGAGAATACAAAGCTTATCAACGAGAGCGGAATCGAAACGCTCGTTGTAAGCTGTGCGGAGTGCTACAGGACGTTTCTGATGGATTACGACCTCGATTGCGAGGTTAAGCACATCAGTCAGGTTCTCGCAGATGCCGATCTCGGAATAACGAATGGCAGTGTGACTGCCACAATCCATGACGCATGCAGGCTCGGACGCCACACAGGCGAGTACGATGCCCCCAGAAACGCGATTGCCGCAACTGGCGCAAAGATCGTCGAGATGCAGCACAATAAGGAAAACGCTCTCTGCTGCGGTGTCAGTTCGATGATGAACTGCAACGACCGCACGAAAGCACTCCGGGTCCTGCGGATGGACGAGGCAAAGAGAACGGGCGCTGATGTGCTGATCACGTCGTGTCCGAAGTGTCTTGCGCATCTGAACTGCCTCAAGGAAGAGGAGGATTCCGAGCACGGGCACGATTACCCGTTTGAGGTTTTGGATCTTACCGTGTATCTGGCACGCAAACTAAGTGGTGGCAATGGCGGTGACGGAGGCGATGGTGATGAGTGACACAATCAAGACAAGCGACCTTGACAAGGCATTCAGAGACGAGGTAATGACAGAACCTGGTGCTGAAAAACTGATCTTATGCTTCAACTGTACAGGCTGCACTGCTGGCTGCACGATGGCAGAGCACGAGCCGAACTACAACATCAGGCAGCTACTTCGGATGGCAAATCTCGGGATGCGGGACGAGCTTCTGAACCACCCGTACCTCTGGAACTGCACGACCTGCTACAAGTGCCAGGAGAGATGCCCGCAGGGTGTTCCGAACGTGGACATCCTCTTAAAGATCAGAACGATGGCTGTGCACAGCGGCATCATGCTCGACAATCACAGGAAGGTTGCGCAGTTGATGGCAAAGACCGGGCACGCTGTTCCCATAAATGATGATACCAAGGAGAAACGGAAAAAACTCGGGTTAAATGAGATTCCCGAGACCGTGCACAAATATCCCGATGCACTCGAAGAGGTGCACAAGATCATTGCGAAAACGAAGTTTGATAAATTGACGGAGGATAAATCATGAGCGAACTATCATTCTTCCTCGGATGTATCGCGCCGAACAGGTATCCTGGAATTGAGAAAGCAACAAAGATAGTGATGGAAGAATTAGGTGTGCACCTCAGGGAACTAAAGGGCGCGTCATGCTGTCCCGCGCCCGGTGTTTTCAGGTCATTCGACAAGCTCACATGGCTTGCGCTCGCATCTCGAAACGTTGTACTATCCGAAGAGATGGGCATAGACCTCTTAACGGTCTGTAACGGCTGCTTCGGATCACTCGTGGATGCGAACAACCTATTGAAAGAAGATGAGGAACTCCGAAGCGATGTCAATAAAGTGCTTGCAGAGGTCGGACGCGAGTTCAAGGGCACGATCCGGGTGCGCCACATCATGGAGTACCTCTACGAGGACGTTGGCGTCGAGAAGGTCAAGGAATCGGTCAAATACCCTGTTGACCTGAAGGTTGCCGTGCATTACGGCTGCCACCTGATCAAGCCATCGAAGGAGCGGCATCTGGGAAGTATCGAGAACCCGACGTTCTTTGACGAGCTTGTTGAGGCAACAGGAGCGGAATCGGTGATGTACAAGGACAAGAACGCGTGCTGCGGCGCAGGCGGCGGTGTGCGGACATCAGCCCTTGAGACCGCGCTCAAGCTTGCCAGAGCGAAACTCGAAAATGCGAAAGCAGCCGGCGTTGACTGCATCGTGGATGCATGTCCCTTCTGCCATCTTCAGATGGATGTTGGTCAGACCGAGATTGCAGCAAAGTTCGGAGATGTTTTTAATATGCCAATCGTTCACTATTCACAGCTTCTCGGGCTTGGAATGGGATATACCCCGCAGGAACTCGGTATCGACATGAACTACGCCAAGAACGACGAGTTCATAGCAAAGATTGAGAAGATAGGGGGTGGCAAGTAATGGTAGAATTGATAGGCGCAGTTGCGGTCGCCGGAGGCGGCATCGCCGGTATCCAGTCAGCGCTCGACCTTGCCGACAGCGGGCTTAAGGTCTACCTGATCGAGTCAACCCCCTCGATCGGCGGCGTGATGGCGCAGCTCGACAAGACATTCCCGACGCTCGACTGTTCGATGTGCACGCTCTCGCCAAAGCTTGCGGAGGCGTCACGACACCCGAACATCGAACTCATGACCTACAGCGAGATCAAGGAGATATCAGGGGACGCGGGCAACTTCGAGGTCACGGTAACGAGAAAAGCGACGTTTGTTGATCCTGACAAGTGCACAGCGTGTGAACTCTGTCTTGCCAAGTGCCCCGTAAAGGTTCTTGACGAGTACAACGCCGGAATGAGCAAGAGAAAGGCGATCTACCTTCCGTTCCCGCAGGCAGTGCCAAGGGTCATGACGATCGATGCCGAGCACTGTATTTACTTGACAAAGGGCAAGTGCGGCAACTGCAAGAAGGTCTGCGAGAACGACGCGATCGACTACGAGATGAAGGACAAGGATGAGGTGATCAACGTCGGATCAGTCATCCTCTCGACAGGATTTGCGCCGTTTGACCCGACTGAACTTGAGCAGTTCCACTACGAGCACCTCGATGTCGTAACATCACTTGAGTTTGAGCGGCTCCTATCCTCATCAGGTCCTTATGTGGGTCATGTGAAGATGGCGAACGGCGAAACTCCGAAGAAGATCGCTTGGCTCCAGTGCATCGGATCACGCAATCCCGAGATCGGGCGTCCGAACTGTTCTGCGGTCTGCTGCATGTACGCAACCAAGGAAGCGATGGTCGCAATGGAGCACGACTCAGAACTCGAGACCACGATCTTTAACATCGATCTGCGGGCGTTTGGAAAGGGCTTTGAGCAGTTCTACCAGCGTGCGAAGAACGAGACCGGGATCAGGTTCATCCGTTCACGCCCATCGGGCGTTGACATCGACCCGATCACAAACAGGCTCTCTGTCCGCTACGAGGTCGAGGGATCGACCGAAACAGCGTGCGAGGAGTTTGACATGGTCATCCTCTCAATCGGTCTCACGCCGTCCGAATCGAGCAAGAAGCTCGCGGAGATTGCAGGTGTCGAGATGGATGAGTACGGAAACATCGCAACCGCAATCGATGCGCCGATGACGACAAGCGTTCCCGGAATCTTTGCATGTGGCACGATCGTTGCGCCAAAGGACATACCCGACACGGTGGCGGACGCATCAGGCGCAGCATCAAAGGCGCACTCGATCCTTGCGTCGGCGCGTGGAACACTCGTAACCGAGCGGATATATCCGCCTGAGAAGGATATAAAAGAGGAAGAACCGCGAATCGGGGTCGTCGTCTGCGACTGCGGAATCAACATCGCATCCGTCGTGGACGTTCCCGCGGTCGTCGAGTACGTAAATACCCTGCCTCATGTGGTTCACGCTTATGAGCAGACGTATGCGTGCTCAACAGACTCGCTCGACAACATAAAGGATGTAATCAAGGAACATAACCTGAATCGGGTCGTTGTAGCCTCGTGTACCCCGAGAACGCACGAACCGCTCTTCCAGGACACGTGCAGGGACGCGGGGCTAAACCCGTACCTGTTCGAGCTTGCAAACATCAGGGAGCACTGCTCGTGGGTGCACCAGCAGGAGCCGGAACTGGCTACCGAGAAGGCGAAGGACATCGTCAGGATGAGCGTTGCACGGGTTGCACTTCTCGATCCGCTCTATACTCAGAAGCTTGACTTCAATCACGGAGGGCTCGTCATCGGCGGCGGTGTTGCCGGCATGACCGCAGCACTCGATATTGCTGAGAAGGGCTTTACGACATACCTCATTGAGAGAGAACCGGAACTCGGCGGTCTTCTCAGGACGTTTACAAGACTTCAGGACGGAAGAACGACTGGCGAAATCCTTGACCCGATGATTGCGGCCGTAACGAGCAATCCGAATCTCACAGTCTACACAGGCACAACGCTTGACGAGGTCGAGGGTGCGATGGGTCGCTTCAAAGGAAAACTCTCAAACGGCGAAGAGGTCGAGTTTGGGAGCGCAATAATCGCAACCGGCGCAAACGAGTTCGAACCAGAGGGGTACTTCGGATATGGAAGCGATAACGTGATCACGCAGTCGGCACTCGAGGTGAAACTCGACGAAGGAACCGTTGATGCAAAGAATGTTGTGATGATCCAGTGTGCAGGCGGCAGAAACGACGAGAGACCTTACTGCTCACGGGTCTGCTGCACAACAGCGATGAAGAACGCAATCCGGCTAAAGGAGGAAGACCCCGAACGGAACATCTACGTCCTCTACCGTGACATCAGGACGTACGGCGTCTGGGAGGCACTCTACACCCGCGCACGTGAACTCGGCGTCCTATTCATGCGCTACAGTGAGGACGACGAGCCAATCGTCGGTGATGGAATCGTGACAATCACGGACAAACTCCTGAATGACACGAAGTTCGAGATTGCAACAGACATAGTTGTCCTGAGCGCACCGCTTGTTGCGCCTGATGGCGTGGAAGCCACTGCAATGCTCTTTAAGGTGCCTATTGATTCCGACAGGTTCTTCCTCGAGGCGCACATCAAGCTGCGACCGGTTGACTTTGCAACCGATGGCGTATTCCTTGCAGGAAGCGCTCAGGCCCCAAAGCTCGTGGACGAATCGATCTCACAGGCATCGGCTGCCGCATCGCGGGCATGTTCGATCCTTGCGAAGGAACAGCTTGAGACGAGCGGCGTTATCTCGGTCGTGGATGCGGAGGTCTGCATCGGCTGCGGCAGATGTGTAGAGGTATGCCCGTACGGCGCACCGGAATTAAAAGAGGTCGAGGTTGTGACCGAGGAGATCACTTACATTACCCGCAAGAGCGAGATCGACCCTGCGGTCTGCAAGGGCTGCGGATCATGTGCAGCCGAATGCCCGACAAGTGCGATCACATCACGGCACTTCACCACAAAACAGATATCAGCCGTGATCGATGCATTCGCATTTATTGATGGTCGAGTCGAGGAGGTGGCGTAAATGGCTGAATTCGAACCACGAATCGTGATGTTCTGCTGCAACTGGTGTTCGTATGCAGGAGCAGATCTTGCCGGTGTCGGCAGGCTCCAGTACCCGACAAACACCCGGGTCATCCGCGTGATGTGCTCAAGCAGGATACAGCCCACGTTCATCCTGCAGGCACTAAAGGACGGCGCGGACGGCGTTCTTGTCACAGGATGCCACATCGGCGACTGCCACTACATCGACGGCAATGTCTACACCGAGGAGCGGATGGGAAACGTAGTCGATGCGATGAAGCATCTCGGACTCGAGGGACGCGTGCATCTTGAATGGGTCTCTGCAAGTGAGGGGCCAAAGTTTCGGGAGACTGTCACCGAGTTTGTCGAGCAGATCCGGGCGCATGGACCGAGTCCGCTTCGGGCGGAATAGACGCGAAAATTACGGTATCGCGGACGGCGGCAGGTGGTGTCGCCGTCCGGTTCTTGTTTTCTCGTGGTACATACATTATAACCCACGCGCACACTCCACGGCATGTCCACATCTTCAGCATGATCATGCACTCGATTCCAAGTGCGCGTCACAGCCCACCGATCACATTCGCGTCCACTTGTTTTTATCCGCATCACAATGGCATGCGAATCAGGATGATGTAGCAGTATCACCGCCCCCCACGCAAAGACTGCACCGCTTTTGTGACCGGTGCTGCGAATGGGGGTGCTGCCACCGCCATCAACATGGTTACACAGTAAAACTGTTGCAGCACTAAATATTTAATGTGCATCAATGCATACACAAGTTCTCATGAAAGAGTTCGAATCCGATTCTGCCAATGTACGCATCCCCGAAGGATACAGCATGGTCGTCATCAAACTGTATTTCTGGGTAGGGCTCATCTCGGCGACCCTGCTTCGAGCGATACTAATTGCCGACCATTACAGCGACTTCATTGCACGGGCGCTCTGGTACCTCGGAGTCCTCGGGTATATATGGTTCTTCGCTCACAGGTACCACATCGCCAAACGCAGGTTTGGTGTGATAAAAGACTTAAATCTCCTCGGAAAGATACAGGCACAGGAACCCCTGACAGAAAAGGATTTTGAGGGACTCAATTACATCATGTGGAGCCTCTCGGTATCCAAGGAACGCCTGAATTATCTGGTCATCTTGACATTTTCCATAATAGCTATCATCCTATCGCTGGTGTTGGATCTCGGGTTTGTGAATTTTTGATGACGGCGGAATTTGTCCCCGCTTTTCATTTTTTACCCACTCTCTGCTCCGGAAGTAAGTGTTAGGGTTTTCTCATAAGGTCTTTTGGTACTCGACATAAACCCATGCCATATCCCACCATCTCATCGCCCTCTCACGTTCTGATACACTCGCCTGAACCCGAGCAGCGCAAGTATTGCTATGACAAGCGAGAGTGCCGAGACGATGACCGCCACCCCCCCAATCTCGAACGAGAAGAGAGACGCTACCCTCCTAAGGATCATGAAGAAGAGTGCAAGAACCACCAGTTGCAGTGATTTCAGTTCCTTTGGTATGAACTTTATCAGAGAATACCCATAGTAGAATGCAGCCGCCATAATGACCATGGCGAGCAGTTCTATGAATTGTGCGGCAGTTTCGTATTCCATTATCTGAAAATCTCCCCTATTTTGTCGATCATAACCATTTCCGGGCTCTTTGACAGTATGTCTTCATATTCCTCGAATTTCCGTATCTGTTCCTTGCTTCCTATTATAGCAAGTATCGAATTTTCATCGATAGTAGTCTTTCCGTGTATATCGGTCACCGTCTTGCCTTCCTTCTCGATCCCGATGACTGTGCAGCCGACATTCGATCTGAGGTCGAGTTCTTCAAGTGTCTTTCCTGCAAACGGCGATCCTTCCCTGACATGGTACTTCTCGATCTCGATTCCCTCGTAGAGCATCACGACATCCTCTTCGTGCTCAGAGATTACGAGTTTCGCAACCATCTGCCCGACCACGATGGAGACCGATGCTACATAATCAGCACCCGCCCTATAAATTTTATCACATATCGGTGCGTTCGCCCTCGTCAAGATGATGGCGTCCCGGTTCAAAGTCCTTGCGACAAGGGTTGCAAAGATCGCGTCTGTATCGATGTCCAGCGCTATTATGATCGTTGATGCAGACGCAACACCAGCCCTCCTGAGAATCTCTTCGTTCGAACCGTCCCCGACCACATAGTCAAATCCCTTATCCAACAGAGCGTCTTCGTTCCTGTCCACCACAACAAATTCCGTGCGAGCGCGCTTTAATTCATCAACGATGCTCTTACCGACGACCCCATACCCGACAACCACCAGACGCTCTTCTTGCCCTATCGCCATACCAAAATCACCTCACCTGAACCAGATTCTTCAACTTAAGGAGCTGCGCTTCAGTTCCGACCGCCAGCAGAATCGAGTTGGATTTGATCACATCTGTCGGTTTCGGGTTTAACGAGAGTTCGCCGCCTGCCCATATCCCTATGATGTTGCACCCTGTCCTCACCCTTATTCCGGCATCCCTCAAACTCTTTCCTATGAGTTCGCTTTTAGGATAGATCGGAAATTCGATTATCTCGACGTCTTTTAGAAATTCAGTCGCACCGACCAGATGGCTGACCGTCGGATCCACCGCCTTTCTGCCGATGAAGGAACCGAGCATCGACTTCGGAGCGATCACGTTGCTTGCGCCGGCATACTCCAGATATTCCCTCTTTGACAGATCATCAAGAATGGCAATTATCTTAAGATCGCTCATCTCTCTTGCGGTCAAGATGATGTTTGCGTCCATTTCATCACTTTTATTGGTTATCAGGCAGTTAGCTGTCTGTATATTCGCTCCATCGAGTGTATCTCTATCGCTCGGATCCCCGTGGATGCAGAGGATACCTTTCTCAAACAGATCCTTAACTATCGTCTCGTCGCTTTCAACCACCACGAAAGGCACCTTGTGATGCCTAAGTTCCTCGATCAGACTCTCGACCATCCGGCTATACCCACAGATGATCAGATGATCCGAGAGTTTCGATGGCACGCGCGTGGGCAGCGGGGATCTCACGCGTGCGTCGAGCCACGGCGTGAGGACCAGGGGGAAGAGCGCCCCGAACAGGAAGATCACGCCGGAGATAGCGACTATGGAAGAGAATACCCTTCCCGCATCGCCAATAAAATAAACATCCCCATACCCCACAGTTGTCATCGTCGCGATGACCCAGTAGATCGCTGTTATCAGGCTCACATTCTCCATCTGCGAGGGTATGTGCTGCCCCTCTTTAAACATCAAAAATAAAAAAACAATAGAATATATTGAAACAATTGTAATAATAACGGTCAAATATAACAGAATCGATCTTCTGATATTTTTGACCATTGCCACCTCGTCACTTTCGAACTAACCGTGCCTGGAACCCATGATACTTCGAGAATCCCTCAGAATCCCTCTGGTCGATCACGGACTCGCCAAATGATACCAGTTCCTCTGAATAGAGTGCGAAGTCAGATCTCCTCGCAACCACCGTCGCAGATCCTGCGTGCAGACGCACCTTCACATCTCCTGTGACCCGCTTCTGCGTCTCATCGACAAACGCGCATAGAGCGGCATAGAGCGGCTCGTCCACGAGACCTTTGTACGCAAGTTCAGCCCACGCATCATCCACGGTCGCCTTGAACCGCAGTTCATCCCTTGTTAGCACGAGCGATTCGAGATCGCGGTGCGCAGTCAGGAGTATCGTTGCGGCAGGATGCTCGTAGATCTCCCGCGCCTTTAATCCAAGCACACGATCCTCGATTTTGTCTGACCGCCCGATGCCGTGCGCACCGCCGATTGTATTGAGCATTCTAATAAGCGCCACGCCATCCATCGAGCTTGCGTTTACTGCAACAGGAACGCCGCTCTCAAACGAAAGCTCGACAATCTCCGAGGCAGGCGCATCTTTAGATTCGGGTGACACGGTCCACTCATAGATCTCTTCAGGCGGGATAGAATACGGATCTTCCAGTTCTCCGCCCTCGATGCTCCGGCTCCACAGGTTCTCGTCAACGCTCCAGATCTTCTCCCTGCTGACCGTCACAGGTATGTTATGATCCCGCGCATAATCGATCTCCCATTCCCGCGAGAGGTTTAAGTCGCGCATCGGCGCAACAACATCGAAGTCTGTGGCTCTGAAGACTACCTCAAACCGGAGCTGGTCGTTCCCCTTTCCTGTGCAGCCATGCGCAAGCGCATCCGCGTTCTCATTTTCTGCGACCTCGGCGATCTTCTTTGCAATGAGCGGACGTGCAAGCGCTGTTCCAAGCACGTAACCCTCGTAGAGCCCGTTTGCCTTGATCGAAGGGAACAGGTAATCCCTCACGAATTCCTCCTTCAGGTCGAGGGTGTAATGCGCATCAGCAAGTGTTTCCGCACGCCGGGTTGCGTCATCGATCTCGGATTGGGGCTGCCCGACGTCCGCGACGACTGTGATTACTTTATCGTAATCGTATCGCTCCTTTAAGAGCGGGACGCAGACTGATGTGTCCAGTCCGCCAGAATATGCAAGTACTACGGTTTTCATAATCGACATAAAATTATCTCCTTGTATCTTATTAATTAAACTACCGGATTTTGGTGGTGGGCACTTGGGTACGCTCACAGATCATGCCCCTTCCCGATTCATATCGGTTGCTCATGCAACCATCTCCAAGGCGTCAATTACGGGCAATCCTCCTGTTATATATCTGTTCTTGATGTTGATTGTGGCGTTATGATCCCGCCCCACAGCTGCCTCACTCCCTGATCACATCCACGATCTCATGCTTCTCCACATCCACAAGCCCGAGATCTGTTATCTTCAGCCGCGGTATCACTGGAAGCGCAAGGAACGACTGCGTCATGAACGGAGACGGCAGAACGCACCCCATCTCTCCCATCACAGCGTGGAGGCACCTCAGTTTCGCATCCACTGACTCGATGCTCCCTGTCGAGAGCAAGCCTGCAAACGGCAGCGGAAGGCGCCCTACAATCTCGCCGTCATAAGCGACCACGATCCCGCCATGCAGCCGCCTGATCTCATTGACGCAGAGCACCATGTCCTCGAAGTTCGCTCCGGTCACGATCACGTTATGCGAGTCGTGTGCGATCGTCTGGGCAAACGCCCCTCCCTCGAAGCCGAAACCAGACACAAAACCTCTCCCAATGCTCCCGCGTTTCCCATACCGTTCGATCACCGCTATCGAGAGGATATCCCTGCCGGGATCGGGCTTGAGAATGCCGTCTTCGGGGCGGAGGGTCTCGACTCTCCAGTCGGTGAATATCGCATCAGGGATCGCAACGATGATATTTGCCTCCACGTCTGTGTCCGTGTCTGCGCCGCTCTCGATCCGGAGATCTTCGGCACGGATTGCGCCGAGTTTCACCGTATCAAAGACCTCTGCCGGATACACTGGCTTTGGAGCGGAATCAGCAGACGTTGATCCGCTTACAAAGACCCTATCGATCACAAACCCCTCGAGATCGCTCAGCACCACGAGGTCCGCCTTCCGCCCGATGCTGACCGATCCGACCAGGTGATCGATCCGGTAATGCTTTGCAGCGTTGATCGTGCAGATCGATATCGCATCGATCGGAGAGATGCCGAGATCGATCGCGGTTCTCACAAGCACATCCATATATCCCCGGATCAGGTCCCCCGGATGCCGGTCATCTGTTACAAAGAAGAAATTGCCGAGATCGATCCCGTCACCGACGAGCCGCGGTATGAACTCGTGGAGGCACTTCGCAGCAGAACCTTCCCGCAGCATCACAGCCATCCCCATCCGCGCTTTTTCGATCATTTCTTCGTACGTCAGGGACTCGTGATCGCTCGATATGCCTGCACAAAGGTATCCCGCAAGATCGCTTCCAGCCATGCCGGGACAGTGCCCGTCCACCCTCTTCCCGAGAACCAGCGCCTCCTCGATCATATCAAGTTTTTCAGGATCGCAATCGAGCACGCCCGGAAAATCCATCACCTCGCCAAGCCCGATCACGTGATCGTTGTACAGCAGGCTCGTTACGGTGGGCATGTCCATTACCGCTCCTGATGTCTCGAGGTCTGAAGATGGGACGCAGGAGGGGACCATGACGAAAACACTGGACGGCAGATCCTCAATTTCAGATAAAACAAGTTCCACTCCTCCTTTCCCAAGAACATTCCCGATCTCGTGCGGATCGATGACCAGTCCGGTCGTGCCGTGCCTGATCGCTGCCATCGCAAAATGGGCGAGTGTCAACATGCTGGACTCGAAATGGACATGCCCATCGATCAAGCCCGGAGAGACGAACTTCCCGGTTATATCAATCGTATTCGTGTCATCTCCGATTTTGTCTGAGATGTCGCCGATGCCTACGATGATCCCATCCTTTACTGCGATATCTCCTTTAAGGATCTCTTTCGTATTGACATTGACGATCCTGCCGCCGGTAAGCGCAAGATCTGCCTTGATATCCCCTTTTCCAGCGAAGATTCGTTCCTGTAAGCTCATGATTCCATACACCTCCTGAGATGTTAAAGCATTTTCGCAAAACCCAAAAAACGCCCTCCTCACGTCTTTCAAGGATTTTCCGATCGCCAGAACCTTTTCATCCCATCATCAGGAAGCTTTGGGACGACTGCAAGCACAGGGTTGCAGACGGGTGCTTTAAAGACCATGAAGAAGAGATTACTGCGATAAACAGATTCAAACGATTTAAGAATCTACTACCTAAAATCCCATGAGACCCACAATCGACGAATACTTCATGAACATCGCAGAGGTCGTTGCGACCAGATCGACCTGCCTGCGAAACAACGTAGGCGCAGTGATCGTGAGAGATAAGCGCATCATATCGACCGGCTATAACGGCGCTCCCAGAAACCTTGAGCACTGCCTTGATATCGGGTGCATCAGGGATCAGGAGAATATCGAATCCGGAACGATGCACGAGATCTGCCGTGCAGTCCACGCAGAGCAGAACGCAATCATTCAGGCTGCGCTGCATGCCGTGAGCACAAAAGATGCAACGATCTACTGCACGCACCAGCCATGCATACTCTGCGCGAAGATGATCATCAATGCAAATATCGTTCGTGTGGTGTTCAGGGATGCGTACCCTGATAATATGGCGATCGAGTTCTTTACAGCGGCTGGGGTCGAGGTTGTGCAGATGAAAGGGGGCGGATCTCCTGCCCCTGCCCCTGCCGGATCAGGATGAATACATATCGAATCGCTCTCGTGCCCATGCGAAGCATAAATACAGGTTCGGTGTGATATACTGCCATGCACGGACACGGATGCGCAAACGGGGCGGGCACGATCGTGAATGCGATTGCGATCTGGAAGGGCGCGGCTTTTTGCATCGATCTCAAGACCACGGCAGACGTTAACTTGGATGAATGCTCGGATGCCGGAGACGGAGACGCTGGCAGGATTATAGGCAGGATCGAGAACGCTGATACCGCTGACACAGCGCTTATAACGCGGTGCGTCTCCCTTGTGCTGGATCGGTTCGGATACCGGTGCGACGGCGTCGTCACGACCAGAAGCGAGATACCGATCGCGCGGGGTCTGAAGAGTAGTTCTGCTGCTGCCAATGCAACGGTACTTGCGACGCTGGATGCGATCGGGGAGACGCTGCCGCTGATGGATGTCGTTTCGATGGGCGTTCGCGCTGCACTCGATGTCGGTGTCACGATAACAGGCGCTTTTGATGATGCATGTGCTTCAGCGCTCGGCGGGATCGTGATCACTGACAATCGCAACATGGAACTGGTGGAGCGGCTCGTTTACGAATCCGATGTGCTGATCTACCTGCCAGAGGAGAAGGCGTTCACCGCTGATACGGATGTCACCCGGTCAAAGGCGATTGCGCCGCTTGTGGAGGTGGCGTACCGGCTTGCACTCGATCATGATTTCGAGAATGCGATGACACTTAACGGGTTGCTGTACTGCGCGGCTCTCGGATTCGATACCGAGATCGTGATGGGCGCGCTTGAGATCGGGGTTTTAGGAGTGGGTCTTTCAGGAACCGGGTCAGCGTACACCGCGCTTGTCGGGCGTGACCAGATACAAGAACTGAAGGGCTGCTGGAGTGATATGGGTGGCAGCGTGATACAGACCAGAATCGTTAACAAGTTGTAGGGAGGTATGCGAGCGGGTGTGTGGGGGTTGAGGGGTGTGTGGGGTTTGTGTTTAAAAAAGAATTTTTTTACAGAAACCCGCTCGCATATATAACATATTGTACTGTTATGTTATTTAAACCTTACGGTTCAGCAGTATATTTACAATAATCCTGACATATTGCTATTCAA
>QBUV01000152.1 GCA_013572355.1 Candidatus Methanogaster sp. | reverse complement strand
TTTGTAAAGCAGTTCAAAGAGTCTGGGTTGACCAGTTCCCATATGTCGATTTACTATCCTCTTTACCCCCAGTTGGTCACCCAGGCCAAGGAAGCAGCGGACTATATGATATGGACGCCTCTTCTGCTCAATCCAAGCAAGATTGAATTCCAGGCCAAATTTCGAGAACGGTTCAAAAAGAAGTACGACAAAGACATTAACAACCAGAACGGCGCCGGTTACGACGGAATGCTCGCGGTTATCAAGGCATTCGAAGGGGCCGGATCGCTTGACGCCAAAAAGGTTGTTGACGCGATGTCTAAGGAGGATTTCCTGGGAGTTCTCGGGCGATACCAATTCGATGTTGAGAGGCATGAGCTGAAGGATGGGCTGGACTTTATTCCTATTCCTACGGCACAGATTATCAACGGGAAGAACATAATCGTCTGGCCTCCTAAAATGGCTGATGCTCAGTACCAGAAACAACCTTGGACAAAGTAGAAATAACTGCCGGTAAGATACCGAAGGGACACGTACGATGACAACGAAATCTTTGTTGGAAATTCAAGGGCTTTCAAAACGTTTTGGTGGCCTTGTAGCCTTGGATAACGTGGATATGAGTGTTCATGCCGGTGAAATTGTTGGTCTTATCGGCCCGAATGGGGCCGGTAAGACCACCCTGTTCAACGCGATCGCCGGGTTCTTCCCGCCGGAGGAAGGGAAGATATTTTTTCAGGGAAAGGATGTGACAAAACTCAAGGCCTACGCCATCTGCAGGCTTGGAATTGCCCGAACGTTCCAGGTCCCAAAACCCTTTGCCCATTTAAGTATCCTGGAGAATATGATGGTGGGAGCATGCTTCGGATCGCGTCTGGG
>QBUV01000153.1 GCA_013572355.1 Candidatus Methanogaster sp. | reverse complement strand
TGCCCTGCACCTGGAAATCATCCCCAATCTGGTTGGGCATGATCCTCACCTCGATGTCCCTGCCCACACCCTCTTTGATATCGTACGTGGTCGTGTACTGCCCGGCTCCAGACTTTGCGAATTCGGAAGAGGTCACGCTCCAGCCGGACGGCGGGATGATTATGACCTGAACACGCATCAGGGGATTTCCGATGATGTTTACCGCGGAGAGTTTCAGGAGCACGTCCTCGCCGAGCACGACATCGGTCTTCTCGCCGTGGAGATGCACGCTTGCGGTCGAGATCTCGGTGGATGACTTTGGCGTGGTGTGTGGTGTGGCTGGCTGATCCGTGGACGGGATCACCGTGATTGTGGCAGTCTTTGATTCGGCTGTGTGGTAATTTCCAGCGTCATCCGCATAAGTTGCCGTGGCTGGGTCCAGATTGAATGTTCCGGCTTCGTTTAGCTGAAGGGTGTACTGAAACTCTCTCGAGTCTTTTGGTCTCAGGGACGCGTATGTCTTCGAGGTCTCGCCGCTAACGAGAATTGGGTCTGAGGGGATCGGGTCTGATACTTCGATGTCAATTATCTCGGTTGTGCCGGTGTTTTCTACGGTGATGGTTATCGTTGTGGTCTGACCTTGTTTGATGGAGTGTGGGGATACGGTTTTTATGAGGGATAATGCGGTCGGACCTTGTTCGAAGTGTTCTTTTACTTCTTCTGCGTTTAATGCACGGTTATAGATGCGGACTTCGTCGATGAGACCATCATACCACCCCGCAGTCCCACTATTTATATTTCCAAGCCTGAATGTAGTCCACGCTAATGCAGAATTTGTGCTTCCTGTAGCAGAAGTTTGAAGAACCCCGTTTTTGTAATAATCAA
>QBUV01000154.1 GCA_013572355.1 Candidatus Methanogaster sp. | reverse complement strand
GATCACACACATTTATAAATCTTAACATAAAATCCGGGGTGTGCTTGGCGCGATCTTGGTGTTTGATCTGGGACGTGCAAGTGCTCGCGACCAAGGAATAGCCCGAAAACCATTCCTACACCGCCACATGCATCCCCGTGATGAATGCCGCATTTAGGATGTGCGCGAACAGATGGGGAGTGTGCCATAAAACGGTGCGAATTTTGTTCATTCGTCTCGCGCATTTGCATTTGTTAGGTGAAATGCTTGTCAAACTCGGTCAGAATGCGCCGAATCTGCTCTGCTGAAATGTCCGCCTGATCTGATTTGGAATAAATCGTCACAAGAATAACGTTTGTAGGCGTCTTGAGGTGGTAGACCAAGCGATAGCCAGAACGTTTGACTTTCCGGATATCGCTGTTCCGTACCCGCACCTTGAATATTGTATAGCGCGTCCCGGGTACCTGATCGCATATACCTCGCCAGCCAGAAGTTGGTCAATCATCGGTTGAACGTCAGAACGGATGTGCCGGTACTTCCTGGCAAGCGCCCGCAGGTTGCGCTTAAATTCATGGGTAAACTCAACCTGCACAGGTTCGGCTGGCTCACTCGGCATCGATGCCATCCCACAATTCAGATACCGGTCGTGTTTCGCCTGCCATTGCTTCCTTCCATCCCCGGCGGAAGCTATCCTCGACAGGCTTTAACACCACGCTCTCACGGAACAATCGGACAATCTGAAGTAGGTTCGGTAAGTATTCGTGCGGCGTCTCTTCGATTTCACGAATTAGCTGTTTTTCGTAGACAGAAATTTCAGCTGACATGATCACTTCTCCTTCGTTTTGCATTTCACCTGAATTTGCATAAGGGTTTCCCGAAGTAGTT
>QBUV01000155.1 GCA_013572355.1 Candidatus Methanogaster sp. | reverse complement strand
AGGTGATTCGATTAAGAAGTTGTAGAATCCCCGCACGAACGCCACATTCTTTTTGACCGTGTTGTTGTTCAGCGGGCGGCCTCTCACCGTGCGCCTTCTCATAGCCGCGATCCATTTTTTGATATCTTCTTCGTTTGTGCAGACCGGCATATCATACGCCATATCGTGCCCATCTTCAGCCGTGCCGCCGTGCGCCCTAACAAAGTCACGCAGTGCGGTTTTAATCGCTCTGGTGTACTCTGTCGAGACATTGTTGATCGTTTGCAGCTCCGTGATATAATCCTCGACAGCGTTCATGCCCTCAGCCTCCAGCGTGCGCCTGTGCTGTCACATTCGACAATAAACTTGGTCGAAAGTTCTGTCAGTGTCTGATATGCTGCCTGCGCCTCCGTGTCAATCAGCCCCTGTACAACCGTATCAAAGCCCACATACTCGCCCCCCTGCAGTAGTCTGATCACCCGGTTGAACGATACGCCAATCTCCCTGCCTTCCAGTGCTGCCAACCTCTTCTTTAGTGCTGCGTTATCTCTGCGCAGGGTCTGAGCCTCGATGGTTGCCGCATCGCTTACGGTCGATTGCAGCACATCCGTGTTGAGTGCTATGTCAACCTTCTCGCGGACCCACTGCGACCACTGGACCGGATTATCCGGATCAATACTCTCTGACCTGCGTGCCTGATCCCAATCCTTAAGTGTCATGTCGTTGATGTGACATGCGATGTGTTTGGTTTGCCTCTCTTCGGGTGCTTTCATACAATCACCAAGAGAGGCTTAACCAACATCGTATTTAAAAGGTTGTAACAAAAAATCATGGTACTTGACAAACATGGAGACTCGCTTCAGGGCGCGATCAAGAAGATCGCAGGCGGCGG
>QBUV01000156.1:643-883 GCA_013572355.1 Candidatus Methanogaster sp. | reverse complement strand
GCATACTACTGGATCAACAACGTCTTTGATGCCGACGCCATGATCCACTTCGGAACACATGGGACCCAGGAATGGCTTCCCGGAAACGAGGTCGGGCTCTGGCGATACGATTACCCTTCGATCATGGTGGATGATACGCCTGTCGTGTACCCATACATCATGGACAACGTCGGCGAGGGGACACAGGCGAAACGGCGGGGCAACGCAGTCATAATCGATCACCTGACGCCGCCGATCGTT
>QBUV01000156.1:0-633 GCA_013572355.1 Candidatus Methanogaster sp. | reverse complement strand
GGCAGGAATCTATGATGAGTTAGACACCTTGCACGAGAAGATACATGACTATGAGAGTGCCAACGAGACTACGAAGGAGCTCTATCGCGATACCCTCATCGGTCTCTATGATTCGCTCACTCTGGAAGATGATCTTGATGTGACTGTCGATCAGATAAATAATATGACCCGGCAGGAGTTTGAGACCTTCATAAAAACCGATGTGCACGACTATCTGCATGAACTCCAGTCTACGCTCATGCCGCTGGGGCTTCACATCTTCGGAGTCGCGCCTGATGACGAGAAGCTGGTCTGCATGGTTAGGTCGATGCTTCGGAAAGACTTCACCGATCATATCGTGAACGTAATCCCGCACGATACCGGAGACCTTCACGACTGGGGGGATGCTGCCGACATATATGCAAACGATCTCCTGAACGAAACGTTGCTCAACGGAACCGATGTTGCGACTGCCCAGATTGATGTTCTCAATCTAACTACGCCCGATCCCGATATCACAGCCGATCTCAACAGGGCGCGTAACTACTCCGCTCTTCTGGGCGAGACGAACCGCGAGATCGATCATACGCTGCGTGCACTCGATGCAGAATATATCGAGCCAGGACCTGGAAACGATCCGATCAGGAACCCGGA
>QBUV01000226.1 GCA_013572355.1 Candidatus Methanogaster sp. | reverse complement strand
ATCGTGGTGATCCCTGATCCGGTAAGCGAATTCAGCACGCTCTCAAGACTTGCCGATGCCTGCTGATCAAGACCGGTGTACGGCTCATCGAGCAGCAGCACCGAGGGCTTATGGAGGATCGCACGAGCGATCGATAGCCTTTGTTTCATACCTCTCGAGAACGTGCCGACGCGATCGTGTTTTCTATCGGAAAGTCCGGTCTCTCCAAGGACTTCATCGACCCTCCTATCGATCTTGGGAATTGCGTACATCTTTCCAAAGAATTTGAGATTTTCACCCGCTGTCAGTTCGTTGTACAGGTAAGTATTATGCGAAATCACTCCGATGATCCCCCTGACCTTTTCCGGAGATTTTTTAACGTCGAAACCGCCGATCTCTACAGTACCCCCGGTTGCATTGACAAGCGTCGCCATAATCTTGATGAGCGTCGTCTTGCCTGCGCCGTTCGGTCCAACGATCGTTAAGAACTCTCCGCCCTTGACCGAGAAATTGACATTATCAAGCACGGTCATGCTGCCAAAGTTCTTCGTGATGTCGTGAACATGGATCATCGTAATCGTTTCTGAATTGAAAAGCATTTAACGATTTGCTAATCTTGAGACACCAGTGTGACTTGACGGTCTCAAAAGAAACTGAAACGGTGCTTAGAGCACCGCCAGCATCGCAATTCTTGTCACAATCCGATCTTTCCGGCAGCCGCCTGCAAGAGTATGAGCGCGTCTGCCGATGTGAGCCGGTCATCGCCGTTCATGTCACCCCACATTCGCCCGATGCCCTCTGAGTTCACCCAGTAGCCTCGAGGCGTGTCCGGTTCTTTGTCCCGGAGATTGGGTACGCCGTCGCCGTCAGAGTCGGGGATGGATTCTTCTTCAGGTTCTTCT
>QBUV01000225.1 GCA_013572355.1 Candidatus Methanogaster sp. | reverse complement strand
CCAAGGTCCCATGACTCGCCAGTTGACAGAGTCTTCTTGTCATCACCCTCAAACTCGAACAAGAGTTTCACAAGTTTATCTGCATTGCCGTTGACTGCTACATACTTCTCTGCCATCCAGCCTTCGATGAAGTAGTGGGTGTCGTTATCAGCGCCACTTAGTTGCATCCCATCCTTATAAAGCTCATATTCTTGAGCCTCTGGACCTGTACGGTATGTTAGGTTGTCTTCACCGATGGTTCGATCAATATTATCTACCTCACCAGCACCGAGTGTTAGGGTCTCTGTTGACTGGTCATCATCAAGATCGTACCAGAACGCAGCGAAAGTGTGGGCATTCCATTCGATCTCGGAACTTGCATCAGCTGCATCTTTCACGCTGCCGCGGACCTCATACGTTCCTGGCTCGGTGTACTCAACGAACGGATAGAATCTGAGTTCAGTATCATCATCCGCGGTCTTGAAGTACATGTTGCCCATGATATGCTCGGTGGTATCTGCGTTCAGATCGATGGTATTGTCCTTGTTTTTAAGCTCAATCTCGGTCGAACTGGCTTTCGTCACTTCCATGACGCCGTATGTCTCGCTAGTATCGATCTCCAAGACATCATCATCGGTCAGGAAGACATACTCAACCTGCACGATGTTGGAGTCTGTTCCTCTGAACACTGCCTCAACAAGGCAGGAAAACACTGGAACGTCCTCTTCATTGGCAAGGTCTGCAGTGTATGTGTATACTGAGTCGTTCTTATCTCCACCGGTTGAGATAACTTCGCTATCCAATTCCTTGCCATCCTTCTCCAGCTGCAGCCAGACCTTATTCCCTTCAAGATCGATCTGTTGAGCAGTGAGTGCGAATCCGCTTCCAAGGTCCCATGACTCGCCAGTTGACAGAGTCTTCTTGTCATCACCCTCAAACT
>QBUV01000051.1 GCA_013572355.1 Candidatus Methanogaster sp. | reverse complement strand
AGACGATGGCAATGTTTGTTGGACAGCATACGTGGTTCAGTGTGAGGACAAGCGAATCTCAGTATGAACTGTGTGAGAAGTGTCATGTGAACGAGGTTGCAGAGTGGAGGGCGAATACCGCGAATGGTGGTGCGCACTCCCAGTACGCAAACGACGTGCTTGACAATTGCTTCTGCCACCAGATCAATGAGACTGCGCTTCGAGAGTTCGGCTTGAACGAGTCTATGGCGCCTGGTGCTTATGGTCTGGGCTTCGAACACTGGAACGAAACAGGCAATGTCACTGGAACAGGCACAGACTGGTACTGGCGATCGAATGCGACACCACACGCTGCAGTGATCATTGATTGTGTGGACTGCCACTACACTGAGATGGAGCAGATCGAAAATACTGATTCTGCTCACTACGCGTTCTGGAACCAGACCAAGACTGCTGACAATACCGACAACAACACAGCGTGCATGGCGTGTCACACGCATACGCATCTGAACATCACATGGACGCGGATTGAAGGTCTGATAATCGATGCCAACCACACTGATGCAACCGCGACCGGCGCTGATGCATGGGATGTGACCGTCGAGGTAGACGATACCCCGCATACGTCGCGTGTCTTGTACAATGATACTGGCAACGCTACGTACATGCAGTTGGTGGATGGTACTTGGCAGTATTGGAATTGGACCAGTGGTGAATGGGAATAGGACTATGACTACTGATTGACCCACCCACGGGTCAATCCTCTTTTCTTTTTTTCACATCACCGATTACCGCTGCCGCCTTGCAAACCTCTTCGATGCTACATACAGCAGCATCGCCCCTGCCGCCGTCCACGCACCACATCCCGGACTCGACTTCGGATCCGGCGCATCCTGCGGCGTGGATGTGGCATTGGAACCGGACGCATTCGGCGCCGGCGTCATA
>QBUV01000052.1 GCA_013572355.1 Candidatus Methanogaster sp. | reverse complement strand
TGAGGATTTCGACCATGCATGCACCGAGATTGAAAGAACTGGTGATATAGTCTCTTCATTATCTCTGAAATTCGATACGCTCATCGCACTCGTCCCTATAAAAGAAAAGGACTGGCTTGAGAGAAAGACTACCTTAATTTCCAATATAAAGCGTGATGGGGTGGTGGGATGAATGGGGAAATTGATGCGCTCTTAGAGATGGCAGATAAAAGCATTAGAGGTGCCAGACTGTTATTTGAAGGTGGGTTGTATGGGTTCGCTGTTTCAAGGTCATATTATGCCATGTTCTATCTGGCAACAGCAGTTCTGCTAACAAAAGACCTGAATTTTTCGAAACACAAAGCTGTAGTCGCCGCATTTGGTCAACATTTCGTCAAAACGAATATTTTCGACCATAAGTTTCACAAGTATCTGGTGGAATCTTTTGAACAAAGGCAGATAGGGGATTACGAGCCATTAGAAGAGATCACAAAGGAAATCGCACAGAAGAGTATTGGAATGGCAGTAGAATTTTTAGATGTGGTCAAAGGTTATCTTGCTGAATAGTAATCTTAGATGATGTGAACAAGATGATCGGCAGGAGTTGAACCGATCATATTCCAGAAACCACCCTTCCAATCTTCGATACACCTTCACAGTATCATCCGGTCCCAGTTATACTTTGTCTCAACCAGCTTCTTGCCGTTTTGCCCCATCTCCTTTCTAAATCGAGATCACCCATCGAGTAGTTGATGCATCATGCGATGGACTCCGGATTTCTGTATCCGGTACTCCGTTTGAGAAGTTGTCGATCAGGTGCACGGCATCGGTTGCGATAGCCGGTTTTGCTGCATCCCATGCCTCCCGCCATCCCCAATGAAGACGAATCTGATATCCCACCGACTGCGAAGTACCTCTGGTTTGCGGGCGAAGATACGTTTTCTAATGTGTATATCGAGGACGGG
>QBUV01000053.1 GCA_013572355.1 Candidatus Methanogaster sp. | reverse complement strand
GACTGTTGAGGTGCGCGGCAATGTGGCAGACGCCGCTTGCGCAGCTGCCGGGATCACATGGGATGCCCATAATTTCGCTGCGTTCTGGTATGATCTGGACGATGATCTGTCAACAGAGTGTCTTGTGCTTGCGGCTGGTGCAATAAGCGATAGTGACCGAACCATCAATGAAAACTACCTGACCTACACCACAACGCCAGTGTATCAGCACTACGAGCTTTGGAGTCGGGAAGGCTTGGTCGTGGACGGTGACACCTACAATTTAGAGCGAGGATACTACATCGAAGGCTGGCTGGGAGGGACGTATATAGCAGTTAACGGCAACTCCGATAAGCTCGTGAAACTCCTTGTCGAGTTCGAGGACGATGACAAGAAGACTCTGTCAACTGGTGAGGCATGGGATATTGGAAACGGATTTGCACTCACTGCTCAACAGATCGATCTTGAAGGAGATAAGGTCTGGCTAATCCTGGGGAAGGATGGCAAGGAATTGGATAGCGAAGTTATCACAACCGGTGGAAACGATATGAACGACTCAGTGTACACCTACACAGTAGACCTTGCCAATGAAGAGGATGTTCCGGTCTTTTCTTGCCTTGTCGATATGATCGATCGCGACACCAACACTATCGAGATCATGTACGTCTTCCTGATCGACAATGATGTGCTGGAGATCGACAATGGCGATACATTTGGCGTAATGGAGGCAATTGCAAGTTCTTCGCAGGTCATTCTCAGAAACGAATACACCATCGATCTCGATCCAGATACCACCGAGCACATCATGGGCAATATGTACTTCGAGACCGCGGATGATGATATACTCAGGTTCTACCCATTCATCGCCGGCGAAGAAACCGAAGAGGAAGAGGACACAATTCCTGCCATCGACACTGATAACGACGGCGTCCCGGATGCGTGGGATGCAGACAACAGCACCCCTGCCGGCT
>QBUV01000103.1 GCA_013572355.1 Candidatus Methanogaster sp. | reverse complement strand
GATCCATCGGCGGCGCATATCCACCCTCATCGCCGACATTGCCTGCGCCTGATCCGTACTTCGCAGTCAGGATGCCTTTGAGTTCGTGATAGACCTCTGCCCCGATCCGTATCGCTTCCGCGCACGTCGGTGCGCCTTTCGGCTGGATCATGAACTCCTGGATCGCAAGGTCGTTTCCGGCATGTTCGCCCCCGTTTAAGACGTTCATGGTCGGGCATGGCAGCACGCACGCCCGGATGCCCCCCAGATACGCATACAATGGCAGACCCGCGGAATCCGCGGCAGTCTTTGCCGCAGCCATCGAGACGCCGAGTATGGCATTCGCACCAAGCTTCGATTTGTTCGGCGTGCCATCGAGATCGATCATCGTCTGATCGATCGTGCGCTGGTTCCGCACGTCCATGCCGATGATCTCGTTTCTGAGTGCGGTATTCACGTTCTCCACCGCCTTCAAAACGCCCTTCCCGTGATACCGATCACCGCCGTCCCTGAGTTCAAGCGCCTCGTTTGTGCCTGTCGACGCGCCCGAAGGCACGCCAGCGCGCCCAAATCCGCTTGGCGTCTCAAGATCAACCTCGATTGTAGGATTCCCGCGTGAATCCAGTATCTCTCTTGCGTGTATGTATTCGATTGTGTATGGCAAGAATACCACCGTTTCCACGATTGTACTTCGAGTATTTGGGTTTCTGGTATTTAATGGTGACGGACTGTGAGATCGACACATTCTTATTGCATGACATTCACCCAATAATAAAATACAAACAGGAGAGATAGTTAGAAATGGACAACATATTATATCTTGCGCCCGTGGCAGGCATTATCAGTCTTGCGTTTGCGGGCGTGTTTGCGTATCTCGTTTTGAAACAACCAACTGGCACAAAAGAGATGCAGGAGATCGCAGCGGCGATACAGGAAGGTGCGATGGCGTATCTGAACCGCCAATATAAAACGGTTGCAATCGTTGCGATCATACTTGCCGCCCTGATGTATGCCCTGCTCGATGATGGGGCAAAGATCGCTTTCGGATTCCTTGTCGGCGCAGCAGCGTCCGCGTTGGCAGGATACATCGGCATGAACGTCTCGGTTCGCGCGAATGTGAGAACCGCAAACGCTGCAAAGGACGGTCTTGAAAAGGCACTGTCCATTGCGTTTCGGGGCGGCGCGGTGACAGGGCTTGCCGTGGTCGGTCTTGCACTGCTCGGCACAAGCGGGTTTTACATACTGTACGGCGGGATGCCGGCAGACGTTGATCTGATCATCGGCTTTGCCTTTGGCGCAAGTCTGATCAGCCTCTTTGCGAGGGTCGGAGGCGGGATCTACACGAAAGCCGCTGATGTCGGCGCTGATCTCGTCGGTAAGGTGGAGGCGGGAATTCCAGAAGATGACCCCAGAAACGCGGCTGTGATTGCGGATAATGTCGGGGATAATGTCGGGGACTGCGCTGGCATGGGCGCGGATCTCTTCGAGACTTATGTGGTCACATCGCTTGCTGCGATGCTTCTTGGAGCAATTGTGGTCGCGCAATATCCAAATGCGGTCACGTATCCGCTGATTCTTGGAGCGGTCGCGATTTTCGCATCGATAATTGCAATATTCTGCGTCAGGCTCGGTAAGAGCAAGAATATCATGCGCGCCCTTTACAAGGGTGTGGCGGCAGCGGCGTTGATCTGTCTTGTGGCGTTCTATTTCGTAACCGAGTGGATGATGGGCGACATCAGATTCTGGTATGCGTCGATCGTCGGGATCGTAATCATGGTGCTGATCGTGATTATCACCGAGTATTACACTGCACTCAACTTCAGACCTGTTAAGGCGGTCGCACGTGCAGCCGAGACCGGTGCAGGCACAAATATCATCTCAGGGCTCGCTATTGGTCTCGAAAGCACCGCGATGCCTGTTATCGTGATCTGTGCAGGTATACTGGCATCGTTTGCCGTGGTTGGCGGTCTTACAGATCCTGCGGTCGGCGTGTACGGCATTGCAATAGCTGCGGCTGCGATGCTCTCCACGACAGGGATCATCGTTGCCCTCGATTCGTACGGACCGATCACTGACAATGCAGGAGGCATCGCAGAGATGGCTTCGCTTCCAGCGAGCACGAGAGACGTGACCGATAAACTCGATGCCGTCGGAAACACCACGAAGGCGGTGACGAAAGGGTATGCGATCGGATCAGCCGCTCTTGGAGCGCTGGCGCTCTTTGCTGATTACAGGCATAGGGTAGGGCTTGATCCCGGCGATCTCGGTCTTGACAATCCGCTGGTGTTAGTCGGGCTCTTCATTGGAGGACTTCTTCCGTTCCTGTTCAGCGCAGTTACTATGAATGCGGTCGGGAAAGCCGCTTTTAAGATCGTGGAAGAGGTAAGAAGGCAGTTTCGGGAGATCCCCGGAATCATGGAAGGGACGACGAAGCCGGAGTACGGGAAAGCGGTCGACATCGTGACAAAAGCAGCGATCAGGTCGATGGTGATACCGGGAATCCTTGCAATAGGCGTTCCATTAACCGTCGGGATCTTTCTCGGCAAGGTTGCGCTCGGCGGTTTTCTGATCGGGATTATCGTTGTCGGGCTGTTGATGGCGCTATTTATGTCAAACAGCGGCGCTGCATGGGATAACGCCAAGAAGTTAATCGAAGACGGTGCGCACGGCGGCAAGGGATCGGAGGCTCATAAGGCCGCGGTCGTTGGTGATACGGTCGGCGATCCGTTCAAGGACACGTCAGGACCTGCGCTAAATCCGCTCATTAAGGTGGTCAACATCATCGCGATACTCTTCGCGGCTATGTTCGGGACCGGACTTCTGTTCGGAGGAGGAATCCTCTGAACGGTCTTTTTTTTCCTGGACGGGAAACCGTGTCGTGGACCTCGGAAGGTTCATATATTTTTCTGGAGATTGGGGGGTTTGATTCAGCCCACGCGAGCTCGAACCTGCACCATTATGTACACCTGCACACACATAACCAACCATGACCTGCCTGATCTTCGATCCATTCATGGGCGCATCCGGGGACATGATCATCGCATCCTTAATCGATCTTGGAGCCGATCCCGCGCATACCAAAGAGATCATGGAATCGGTGGCGCCAGTCACTGTGGATATCGAAAGGACAACGAAGAAAGGGATCTCTGCAACCCGGGTCCGCGTGTCAGAGATTGCAGACAAATCTGAAACCAGCACATATCCTGAGATCGTAGCAGATATCGGGTCATCAGGATTACCAGATTCCATCGTTAGAGACGCTCTCGCGATCTTTAGCCGCATCGCCTCGGCAGAATCGAGGGTTCACGGTGTAAGCGAAGACGAACTCCATCTCCACGAACTCGGGCAGGCAGATGCCATAGCAGATGTAGTCGGCGCATCTGCTGCGATCCACGATCTCGCGCCTTCGAAGGTCTTCTGTGCCCGGATCGTTGCGGGCAAGGGGTTTGTGGATACCGCGCACGGAAGATGCCCGGTGCCGGCACCAGCCACACTTGAGATCCTCGCGGGTTCCGGGCTTTCGTGGGAGTACGGGAGCATCGAGCATGAATTGCTGACCCCGACCGGTGCCGCGATACTCGCGCATCTGGCAGATCGAGCAGAACCCAGTGGCAGTGGGGGCAGTGGTGGTGGATGCGTCGCAACCGGCATCGGATACGGGGCAGGGAAGGCGGATCTCGAGATTCCGAACGTGCTGCGCGTCATCCGGTGCGAAGATGAGCGCCAGGGTCAGGGACAGGATCATGTCCATGGTCATATCCAGGGTCAGGGCGCGGGTGCCGATGTAGACCGGGGCGAGGACGCGTACCTCTGGCGAGATGGTGTGGAGGTGCTCGAGACCTCGGTCGATGACGTGACTGGGGAGGTGCTCGGCAACCTGATCGATGAACTGATGGCGATGGGTGCTTGTGACGCGATCGTAATTCCTGCGACGATGAAGAAAGGGCGGAGCGGGCATCTGATCCAGGTGATCGCAAAACCAGGGGACTCGGCACGGATCGCACGCAGGATCATCGAGGAGACCGGTTCGCTTGGCGTGCGGATCTCCACCACCAAGCACAGGTTGATTGCGAAGCGGAAGATGGAGTCGGTCCGGATCGAGATCGATGGCACGGAGTGGGATGCCGCGGTCAAGATAGCGACCGATGAAAGTGGCCGTATCCTTTCCATATCAGCCGAGTTTGAGGATGCGAAGACGATTGCACAGAAGACCGGCGTGCCTGTGCGTGAGGTGATGCGCAGGATTGTGGATATTGCATGGGCAGCGAAGTGAAGGAGCAGGAGATTTGGTGTGATAAGCCCGCACCATCAGGAAACACTTAAATCAGGTACGCTGTAACATAGAAACAACATGGCACGAATGTATTCACGACGGAAAGGAAAATCAGGATCGACGAGACCCTACCGGAAGGAAAGTCCGCCATGGGTCGATATGGGTGCAGATGAGCTTGAGCAGATCATCATCGGCCTGTGGAAACAGGATAAATCCTCGAGCGAGATCGGAATGATTCTTCGGGACCGGTATGGCATCCCAGACGCCACATTGATCACGCAAAAAAAGATCATGCAGACGGTTTCGGATCACGACATGGCGCCGAACGTTCCCGAGGGGATGCGAAACCTCATCGTAAAAGCGCTTCGATTACGCACGCATCTCACTGAAAATAAGAAAGACGTTCATAACAAGCGTGCGCTGCAACTGACAGAATCCAAGATACGGAGACTTGTAAAGTACTACCGCAGAACAGGTACGCTTTCCCCGGATTGGGTGTACCGGGCAGATACCGCTGAGATGCTGATTACACGGTAACGATGGTAATCTATAAAAATTACGACGATCTTCCAAAGATAGAGCTTCCTCTCGGGCAGGAGGTGTTCATCAGCGACAGCACGATCAGGGACGGCTCGCAGATGCCAGGCATTGTGATGAAACGGAGGCACAAACTCAAGATCTACGAATTTTTGCACGAGATCGGGATCGAGAAACTGGAGACGTTCGTGTTCCAGAAGCGGGATCGGGATGTCATCAAAGCCATGCAGGATATCGGATACGAGTGCCCTGAGATTACTGGATGGGCTCGCGCTCTGCCTTCTGACATCGATTTCGTGCTCGACGTGGACGGTATTGCGGAGGTCGGGATGCTGATGTCGGTCTCTGATTCGCACATCTTTGATAAGATGCAACTTAGCAGTCGGGAGGAGGCGGGCAAACGGTATCTGGATGCACTCCAGTATGCAGTCGATCACGGGCTTCGCACCCGTACGCATCTCGAGGACGTGACCCGTGCTGATATGCAGGGTTTTGTGTACCCGCTGGTCAAGGAGATCATCGCTATCGATCCGGATTGCACAGTCAGAATATGCGACACGCTCGGTTTTGCGGTTCCGTTCGCAGATGCGTGTGAACCCTACAGCATCCCGAAGATCGTATCGGCATTCAGGGAACTCGGCGTAAAGAACATCGAGACGCATATCCATGATGATTTCGGGCTCAGCGTCTCGTCAGCGCTTGCAGGATTCTGGTATGGCGCGAACTGGTCGAGTCTGACGTTTCTCGGGATCGGGGAGCGGAGCGGAAACACGGAACTCGAGAAGATCCTGCTATTTCTCATAAGGCGGGTCGGAGGATTCGAGAAATACGACATCTCATGCATGGTACAGTTTGCAGAGTATATGGAACACCACGTAGGGATTCGGATTCCGAGAAACAAGGCGATCGTTGGCAGGAATGTCTTCGTGCACGAGAGCGGGATACATACCGCCGGTGTAATCAAAAATCCGTTCACGTACGAACCGTATCCGCCCGAGACCATCGGTGCAGAGCGGCAACTCTTGATTGGGGACTCATCCGGCAGGGAGGTAGTCAGGCACAAGGTCGAGGAGGCGCTCCATGAACTGATACAGGTGAAGGTCAGCATCGAGAAGAACGACCCGAGAATTGTAGAGATCCAGAAGGACATTCAACGGCTGTACGACGAGGAAGAGCGGGTTTCATGCATCTCGGATGAGGAACTGACACGGTATGTCGAGAAGTATTTCATGCTCGCCATGATCGTGGATGGCGAAGAAGTGCGCGATATCGAGGAGAAATAAGACCCCTGACACGGATTCAGGGTTTCTTCTCGTCCATCAAAGTGGTCTGGCTGATCTCCAAACTACCCCCAATCAATACCGAGTTTTTCCATCACCTTTTCAGGAGTGGCTTCGTAAGCATGGATGATCGTTGCTATCGCCTTGAAATCGGTGATCTTGTTATCGATAAGGTATTCGAGAACTTTCTGCCGGCGTACCAGTTCCGCTTTTAATTCGGGAGCGGTCCAGCCCCGCCTCGTCTGGATATCCTTGAGCGCCTTTGACTCGCCGACACGTTCGATCACGTCATTCATAGGATTCCACACAAAGATATCGTTCGTCCTGATGTTTTTCGTGACCGGATCGATGTCAGTGATCTCCACAATCTTTGTGGACCTGCGGGCACGCTGCCCTTTCACGTATATCTGCGCCTGGATGCTTATGATATCGAGAGCCTGGATCATCGTTCTCGGCACACTGATCGGAGGATTCTCGAGACGGTGTATCGCCGATGCGACGGAATCGGCATGCATCGTCGAGAACGTTGTGTGCCCCGTACTCATCGCCTGGAACAGTGTGAGCGCCTCCTTGCCCCGGACCTCGCCGACCAGCAGGTACTCAGGGCGCTGCCTGAGCGCGGCTTTGAGGAGGTCGTACATATCGATCGCACCGCGCTCATCAGCGGTGAACGCATCCCTCGTCACCGCCGGAATCCAGTTCGGATGCGGGAGTTGCAGTTCTCGCGTATCCTCAAGCGTCACGATCTTTGCCCTCTCTGGGATAAAGAGCGATACTGCGTTGAGTGATGAGGTCTTCCCGGACGCTGTTCCGCCTGCAAAGATCAAACTCTTGTTGTTCTCGATGCATAGCCAGAGATAAGCCATATTTCCGGATGAAAAAGTCTTCCAGTTGATCAGATCGATTGGCGTTAACGGAACGTCCTTGAACTTCCGTATCGTAAACGTGCTGCCATGCGACGTTACTGCGGTTCCAAGCGTCATCTGTATCCGGGAGCCGTCTGGCATCGCAGCATCGACCATCGGCTCTGCTATTGAGATGTGCTTGCCGCTGCGCTGTGCAAGTCTGATGATGAACGAATCCAGTTCATCCTCTTCGAAGACGACTGACGTGGGGATGTTCAAATACTTTTTGTGATATAAATAAATTGGAATATCAAACCCGTTGCATGATACATCCTCGATGGTGCTGTCATGCATCAGCGCATCGAGTTTTCCGAACTTGATAAAATCTCTGACGGTGTAATACAGTATCTTTTCAAGCGTCGGGACATCTACATCGATCGCATAGTCGCGCACGATCGATCTAACATTTTTAACAAGAATCTCTTCCTTATCCTCCTCTCTTTTGATATCCTCTACCAAAAGCGCATCCCTGAGCCGGGATCGGATCTCTTCGAGGAAATCCATCTCGAATCCGCCCAGATGCGGCTCAATCACCTGGTACCACAGGTTGTCCCGCTCATTATTGTGGAGGACCACAACAAACGCATAAGGCTCGTTCACCCAGTACCTATCGATCTCTTCATAACCTTCCTTCCCATCAAAGAAAACGAGAGGTCCATGTTTTTCCGGATTGTACGACTCAAATCCCACTTCATCCTTTTTGAAAAGATTCTTAAGCCTGTCCATGATCGACGGCTTCTCTTTTTCAGAGGGCTCGCCCTGTTGTTCCTTGAGTCTCTCAATATCCTCCTCGAGATTATGGATCAGTTCCTCTTTAATGATCTCTTCGGCACCAGTGCCGTCATCTGGCTTTGTTTCACCGAGATCTGGGTCGGGCTCGGTTGGAATCTCGGGTTCCCCAGACATCTCCAAGATCTTTTCATCCCCCTCTGCTCCTGCCATTTCAGAAGGCTCGCCCTGTTGTTCCTTGAGCCTCTCAATAACCCCCTCGAGGGGGTGGATCAGTTCCTCTTTGATAATCTCTTCGGCAACAATACCGTCATCCGGTTTTGTTTCACCGAGATCTGGGTCGGGCTCGGTTGGAATCTCGGATTCCCTAGCCATCTCCAATATCTTTTTCATCCCCTCTGCTTCTGCCATACTTAACCAACCTCCATTTAACTATTGTGTCAAGCATTCTAATAAATCTTCGGTATATACTTTTTCGGATGCTTCATGCTTGAGCGGTACTAAGTATGTCCAAACAGATACATTACACCAAACTATAATGACCCGAAAACACCGGAAGAGATGGATCAAGAACATTGCCGGGCAGCAGATAAATCGGCTCTTCGAACTCGCCGAATCGATATCAGAAACGCGCCCGCTCTTGTGCGACCGTTACGTCCATATAGCAAGACGGATCGGGATGCGGCATCGTGTACGCATCCCCGCGCACCTGAAGCGCAGGATGTGCAAACACTGCGAAAAGTATCTTGTTCCAGGCAGAACATGCCGGGTGAGATTAAACGGCACCTGCGTGGTCGTGACATGTCTTGCCTGCGGAAAACAGACCAGATACCCATATCACCATGACCGCAATCATACTCCCGACAAAGAACGAGAGTGAATCCATCGGGGAGACCATCGACCGCATCCGAAGCGTCTGCTCTGACCGGATCGTGGTGGTCGATGGGCACTCGACCGACGGAACCGCCAAGATCGCAAGGCAGATGGGCGCCACAGTCATATCCGACAACGGGAAGGGGAAGGGGGATGCGCTTCGGGTTGCTTTTGAGTATGTGGACGATGACGTCGTCTTCGTGGACGTCGATGATACGTATCCGGTCGAGCGCATCCCTGAATTTATCGATGCGCTCAAAGATTACGACCTCGTGATCGGCGAGCGCACGGAATTTACCACAGGTTCGCTTCCGCTCCTGCTCAGGATCGGCGACTGGATGTCAAGGACCGCGTTTCTGGTGCTGTACGGTGTGAGGCTCGACAATCTCTCAGGATTCCGCGGCATTACAAGGGATGCGATCTCGCAGATGAAACTTGAGTCTGACGGCTTCGGGATCGAGACCGAGATCACGGCAAAGTCTGTGCGGCTTGGTCTGCGGATCAGGAAGATCCCGATCGCATATTCGGTACGGGAAGGAGACTCGAAATTCAATCCGGTCCGGGACGGGATTGCTGTGGTGTGGGCGATGGTGCGGTACCGGTTCTCACGGGATTTGTCGCGCCGGCAGGTTTAGGGGGAATTGGCAATTCCGCGCTCTGAAAAAAGAGATCGAGAGAAGAATCAAAATTCGCAAGTACCCCCGACCAGAATTTTCATCCGGATGTGTGGCTGAAATAGACATCCTCACTTACGTAGCACCAGGATATACCGGGTCAAACTCCGGTGAACACGATTTTTATAGAGTCCGGCCACAACAAATCCGATCTCATCAGCCCACGGCAGTTCAAAGTCAGAGACCACAACTGCACACCCACCCCTCTTCATCACACGATATATCTCCAGAAGAGCATTCTTGTAGAGCGATTCGACGGATTCTGCCATGACAACGGCAGATCTCCCATAAGGCGGGTCAGTGACCACTGCATCGATCGACTCATCCTTAAGCGGCAGATTGCAGGCATCCCCGGAAGCCAACTGGTACTCAAATCCGTGAGACCTGAGATTCAGGTCCGCTCCGCGTACCATCGATTCCTGCACATCGATCCCGAGCACCCGGGCGCGGATCATGCCTGCTTCGAGCAGGATGCCACCGGTTCCGCAGAACGGATCGAGGACAAGATCATCTTTGCGAATTTCGCAGAGATTTACGATTGCACGAGCTATATCCGGAGAAATCGCTCCCGGATGAAAGAACGGCTTCTTATGCGGCAATCGATTCCAAAACTGCCCCCGGTCTATCGATGCGAGGACTTCCCCGAAGATGCATGAATCTTTTGTGACGATTACACGGAACCTGTGATCCGGATTGGCTAAATCTACCTTTGCCCCACCATTTCTTTCAAAAATGACCTCGCCTATGAGCCGTTCCATGCGGGTGGACGGTATAAAGGATCCTTTTATCTGCTTTACCCTGACGCTGAATGTTTCTCCTTCAGGCACGGTTATCTCTGCATCCCGCACCGATTCAAGGATGCTTGACTCCAGCGGATCGCACTTAAGGATGACCGAGACGATATGATGCGTCATCGCAAGTCTCGTGGACAATCTTTTTGATATCTCGCAGGGATCGCTTCCAATCTTTAAGAGCAAGCACTGTTCCAGGCTCTTTACGAGATTATGCTCGATATCGAGCGCACGCATACATGCGAGCACCTCATTTTCTGGCAGGGTCTCATGCTCACCAGAGAGTTCGAACGCCAGTAACGGCTTCGCCGTCGACGCTTGTGTCATCGTCTTCAGGACTCCATGGCTTCAGGTCTTGCCGCCTGCACGCGGCGGAGCATGTCGTTTGTGCTCGCTTGTGCGGATCAGGTCGGTTATGCGAGAGACGCTATCCTCTGGCACCCCGCGTGCTGCGACCTCTTCCGAACTCAGGTTCTCATCGACAAGCATCCTTAGGATCCGGTCGATCTCCTGATACCGCATCCCGAGTTCCCCTTCATCGGTCTGCCCTGCCCAGAGTCTTGCAGACGGCGGTTTTTCGATGATCCGTTCCGGAACCCCAAGATACCTGGCAAGTTCGAATACCTCGGTCTTGTACAGATCGCCGAGTGGCTCTATGTCCACACCTGAATCGCCGTATTTCGTGGCGTATCCAAGAAGAAGCTCTGTACGGTTTCCAGTTCCGATTACAATCCGATTCAGGATATTTGCATAATAATAGAGCACGCACATCCGGGTTCGTGCGATCAGGTTCCCGTTCGAAACGGCTGCGCCCAGATCGTAGTCGGGAATTAAACCCGAAAATGACTGCAAAATGCCGCCGATCTCGATCACCCTGTACTCGATCCCGAGCCGATCCGCAATATCGATGGCATCCCCTGTGTCCTGTTCTGGTGTGAGATTCCGCACGGGAAGCAGGATGCCGAGCACGTTCTCATGCCCGATCGCGTGAGCGGTTAGATATGCCGCAACCGTTGAATCGATACCGCCGCTAAGCCCAATGACTGCACCGCTTGCACCGGATTCTTTCAGCTGGACGCGGATGAATAGGGGAATCGCATTCTTGATGTGGTCTGGGTTCATGAGTGTGTGTGGATGTGTGGACTATAGGTTATGGCAAGATTAACCACAGAGGACGCAAGAGGGCACAGAGAGTTGCTGTTTTCTCTTGCGTCCTCTGTGCTCTCTGTGCCCTCTGTGGTTTTTCCAAAACCTGATTTCAGAAGATAACAAAAAGTCTCTGTCGGGGGTGCCGCATTATTGGACGCATGCATAGATCTCGCCTGAGATCTCTTTGATGCTGCCGCTCCCATCGATCTTCGTAAGTAGCCCCAGATTCTCATAATAATCGATAAGCGGCTTGGTCTCTCTTTTATACACTAAAAGGCGGTTCCGAACAGATTCCTCTGTATCATCATCGCGCTGGTACAGTGCCCCGCCGCACAGGTCGCATACCCCTTCCTTCTTTGGCGGATTAAACGTCAACTGGTATGTAGCCCCGCATTCGCATACACGGCGTGCTGATAGGCGGGTGATCAACCGGTCATCAGGCACATCGATGTTGATCACGAGATCGATCCGCAGGTCAAGTCCCGAAAGGATGCGGTTGAGCGCATCTGCCTGGGGGATCGTTCTCGGATAGCCATCGAGGATAGAGCCTGATCTACAGTCTGGCTTTGCGAGCCGTTCCTCGATCATCGCTATCAGTATCGAGTCAGGGACGAGTTCGCCCCTGTTCATGTATTCGGAAGCACGGTCTCCGAGTTCCGTACCCTTTGCCGCCCGCAGGATATCGCCTGTGGAGATATGCGGGACATTGATCCGCGCTGCAAGCAGCTTTGCCTGCGTGCCTTTTCCGGACCCGGGAGGTCCAAGGAGTATGATGTTTGTCATGTGCCGCCGAAGAACTGCCGCATCATCGGATGCATCTCCATCATCTGTTCGGATGCGAGCTCCTCGTACAATCGATAGGTGATGCTCACTGCGAGCAGAAGTCCGGTACCGCCTGCGCCGCCGACCGTCCCCAGCATCGATGCTACGAGCGTGAGCGCGCCGATCAATGCTCCGCCGATGATCGTCACCTTTGGCACGTACCGTTCCATGACCCGCTCGATGCTCTGCGGGCTCCGTCTGAACCCGGGAATCTGCATTCCGGAATTGAACACATTCTGCGCCACGTTCTTTGCGCCCATGCCTGTGGTCTCGATCCAGAAGAGAGCAAAGATGATGCCGCCAACGATCAGCATCGTGGCATCACAGAAGACATGGAGTACGATCTGCCAGATTTCCGGTGACGCCGCTGCAAGAGCCGGTGATGAATAATTCGCCGCGACAAGCGACGGGATCCAGTCATGTGGGCTATTGATCGGTGCGAGATAGTACATGATCCCGCCAAGCGGTGTGCTTCCGCTGAATTCCCCGAGTATCGTGATCCCTCTACCCGATAGCATCATCCCGATCATCTGGATGTTTGCCTGAAGCGCCCGCACAAGGATCATCGGAAGCACGCTTGCATATATGAGTTTTATCGGAAATCTCCCTCTTGCACCACGAACCGCGCTATGCGCAAGCGGGATCTCGATCCGAGTACTCTCCACAAAGACGACGAAGAGGAAGATGACGATGGTTGTGATCAGCGCAAGGATTCCTGTGTCGATCAGGATAGTGATAAGGTCTGTTGGCAGTCCGGTCTGCGCAAGATACACCCACCGTGGAAGCAGCCCGATCGGAACGTTTCCACCCGATTCTGATACCCAGCTGAACAGCCCTGTTATGATCTGCTGGGAGACGCCGGCAACGATGAAGAGACCCACACCTGACCCAATGCCCCACTTGGAGACGATCTCGTCCATAAACAAGATCAGGACGCCGCCGGCACATATCTGGATTAAGAGAAGGAGTACGATTGTAGACGGGTCAACGCCAAGAGCAGCCGCAACGCTTTCTGATGGCTTGATGTACCCGCCAAGCACCTGCGGAAGTGCCGTGAATAGGATCATCACTAAGACGAGCAGCTTCTGTGCGCCCTGGAATAATGACTGATCATGCGGATCAGACATGTCGAGATTTATGACCTTTGCACCAACAAGCAGTTGCAGGATGATCGAACCTGTTACGATCGGACCGATTCCGAGAAGCATCAGTGTTCCGCCCTGCCCTGCAAAGAACGCGCGGTACATGTGGAACATATCGACCGATTCAGGCGACATGCCAAAGAGCGGGACGTTCGAGAGCGCGAAATATAAGGCGAGAATACCAACGGTCCATGCAAGCTTCTTCTTGAGATGCACGTGCCCCTCAGGGCTTGTGACCGCTGGCAATCTGGCAAGGATCGGTGCGAGAACTTCTCTGAAACTCATTGCAACCCCACTAACCACTTAATCAAGACGAATCACTGTTCCGCCTGCGTTCTCGATCTTCGTGATCGCGTTTGCCGAAAACGCTGATGCGGATACTGCCAGTGCCCTGTTCACCCTGCCGGTGCCAAGAACCTTGTCGATGCCGAGTATGTTAACATCGATATGCACCGCGCCATCCTTCTCTTCGGCAAACCCTGCGCGCAGCAGTTCAGGTATCCTTGAATCGAGTTCGCAAACGTTGATAGTGTTCGTGCTGACAATGATTTTTTGGGGACGTGTGAACCCATGCTTACCATACGTATATCCGCGCAGCAGTGCTCGCGTCGCATGGTGTTTGCATGCGCCACACTTGCCGCGTCCACCCCGGTTTCCCGCACCTCGCCGATTCTTGTGAGTGCCTCCGCCACATGTGCGTGATCCTCGAAATTTCTTTGTATCCATACTTTTAATCTCCGTGTTTATCAAATTCTGTGCGCAACGTAATAAATTTATGTAGATGTTGATATCAAACCGGTTCCTGAGATGCCGTACCCATCACTTCCCTACAGGAGTTCCGGTAATCTCTGTTTTCAGAATTTCAACCCTGCGCATCGGATATATGGTTTTGATACTGCGGTAAAGCTTTGCGGAAAGCTTTCCGTTCACGACCTCTTCGATTAACTTCTCGAAATCAAGTTTCCTTGCGCGATCGTGGATAAGTTCTTCCACACTCTTGCGTACCGCCTCAATCTGGCTTGTTTTTGCACGGTGCGTCGTGAAACAGGTTGGTTTTATCCGCATCCGGTACCCATCCTTCGTATATACTTCCAGATTTGCATCGATGCGTGACGTCTGGCGCTTGATCAGCGATCCGATGTAATCGTTCGTCATCTGATGCCCGGTGAATGATGTGCCTGCCGTATCTCCGCTCACATCAGTGATCCTGAAATGTAGTTTGGTGTTCTGTTTCGAGAAATCCTTAACCATATCGCCGACCGTGACACTAACCGTCCGCCCGATCAGCTTCTCTGGCGCATCTGCCAACGTCTCGCATATAACCGACCTGCCAAACATCTCAGGAGCTACGACCTGATACCAGTTCTTTGTCTTCCAGCGATCGGTTTTTCTTACCGTTTTTCTTGCCAATGTTTTTCCTCCGAATGATGGTTATGTTGCTACTTCGGGATTATAAAGATTATGTACTATGAAACCAATCCGGTCTTATGTTGATGGAATTGCTGACCCTTATATTGTCCGCCGTTTTCCTGGCGTATTCGAGCGACTGGTTCACTGGCGGCGCATCAAGACTCGCAAAGACCGTTGGGGCGTCAGAGTTCCTGATCGGGGTGAGCGTGTTGGCGATCGGAACCTCGCTTCCTGAGATCGTCGTATCCGTGTACGCAGCATTCACAGGTAATCCCGAGCTTGCCGCCGGAAACGTAGTCGGAAGCAACATCACCAACGTCGCGCTGGTGCTTGGTGCGGCATGTATAGTCAGCCCCATCGTCATCGATCGCAGTATTTACCGTGATGTGAAGATCCATGTTCTGATACTTGCAATAGTATCGTGCTACTTCTTATATGCCGGCGGGATTACATGGGTGGCAGGGCTGCTGCTTGTCATGGTGTACGTGTGGTATATCTGGGACGGATACACCAGACACCGGTCGACACACCCGGTTCCTGAGATTCGCGGTAACAGAAAGGATCTTGTGCGGTCTCTCGGGCAGACCATTGCAGGGGGTCTTGGCGTGTTCGTGGCATGTAATTTCCTGGTGGACGCTGCCATCGGTATCGCATCAGAACTGGGAATCTCCACAACGGTCATCGGACTGACGCTGGTAGCACTCGGCACATCGCTTCCCGAACTTGCAGTATCGATCGCAGCCGCCCGGAAACGGTGGGGTATGATGGTCATTGGAAACGTTATTGGAAGCAACATCGCAAACATCCTGCTTGCTATTGGAATCAGCGCGGGATTCAGTTCCATTCCACTGGTCGATGCAATCGTGGACAACGTCGTCCTGATGGTCTTCCTTGCGATGGCTATGGTGATATTCGTGAGATATCGCGGGGTATTTGACAGGAGAGTCGGCATCCTGTTTATCATGGTCTACGTGGCCTTCATTGCGATGATCTTTATGTAAGCGGCACCGCTTCGCTTCAGAGCTGGGGGATGTGGTGCACAACGGATGCGAGGTCTCGTTAAGCCGCGGGGCAAGCACGAATGGGGGTATGTTAGCATCAGGGCGAGCGCGATGTCGGGGGTGCGCGTTTTGGTGTGATGTAGGGCTGGCTCATCTTATTCCATCTCCATCTCCATCATCAGCGCAGGAGTTGGTGGTGCATACTGGTTCATCGCTTTAATCTGTGATCTTACTCCGCGTCCACGCCGAAGCCAACGACTCCCGGATGCTCTGAAACGCAAGTATAAGTGGCAGCCCGACATAGTATAGGTCGGCGTCGCAAACTGTTTTATCTATTAGTCTATGATCCATTTGATGACACCACTTAAACCCCCTCCTTCAATCCATCTCATGTTTGCTCCAGCCCCAATATCCAGTCTCACAAATCTTCCCGCAACAGTGCCCGAAAGCATGCTTGTTGAAAATGTCTATCACTGGTCAACACATCCTTCAATTCCAGTTCTTGCATCACAACGATTGATATACAGTCGGTTAGACTCCATGCTTTATCGGGTCGTCCCTCGTAAAGCTGCCACCCATCTGACCATAAGCGCGGATCGACAAAGATAATCTCAATACGTGAAGACGCCTGCAAACGCCGGTAAAACTCAACCACTGCCTGTCGAAAGCGTGTGTCACTGAGTGCATTTGCAGTCTCATTCAAAATCGAAGTTGTGGTGACGAAATGGTACCCAGACCTCATCAACAACCTATTCTATGGTCCGAGATATGTGCAGCCGATCATCCCAATTGAGCAGAGCAATCCAGCAGACCGTATCAACAAAACATCTATTTGCCACCATCAGACCTTCGCCTTGGTGCCCCGTAGAGGTAGTGGTCGTGCTCCGTTGCCAGATCGGAAATATTCGTTTTTACAGCCAATGAAGATATATTGAATGAGGGGTCTTCTTCAACGTCGGTGATTTCCTTCTTTGATTCAACAGTCAGAACGTAACACTTGCCCCATTCCAAATCTACCGGCCCCTCTGGCTTCAACACTTCACCGTCGAAAACGGCATGCAATATCTTCGTCATAGCCATCTTATACCTCCAATTTTTTGTACTATTTTATATGTTTTCCAATCCCTCATAAATGTCTACCTTCGGCGCCCAACCTCTCGCATATCACCGGTCAGCCCCTCATATCCACCACCCCGCACCCAGAAACCACACCCCTTGAAACCAGCCACTCATTCCGCGATCAGTTCCAGTAACTGCCCGTGAACCTGCCCGTTTGATGCGATCATGCTAACCCTCGACCCGATCGAGAGTTCGCCACGAAGCCGGGCGCCAGCGGTGTCGGTGACAGACCCGCCAGACTCCTCGATGATGAGTTTTCCTGCAGCGATATCGATCACCCTTAAGTACCTGCGAAAGTCGACAAAGGCATCGAGAACGCCTGCCGCAACATAACAGAGTTCCAGCGATGCGCTTCCGAGAACCCGAATTCTCCGCACGTTTCTTCCGAGATCAGAGATCTTTGTCGAGTCTGTCCGGTACGCATAAGCAGTTACGCTGAATTTTTGCAGTTCATCGTTTCCTGATACGCTGATGCGTTTTTTATTGCGGTATGCCCCCTTTCCCACCTCTGCATGATAGACATCGCCAGAATAGAGATTCCGGACGTGCCCGAATGAGATATCAGCGAGATCGTACCCACCGATTGCGATGGAGACCGAATAAAACGGAATACCAGCCACAGCATTGAATGTCCCGTCGAGCGGATCGAGAACGAGCGTAAAGTCGATATCACTCCCGGCAACATCATTTCTCTCGACCTCTGCTCTTCTCCCATGAATCACTTTCTCGCCGCACTCCTCGCTGATGAGCAGTATCCTCCGCCCGTCATCCCTCAGAACCTCGAGTGCGGCATTCTCTGCCACCTCATCGATCTTCTTCGTGGGTGTGCCGTCAGCGCCGATGTAGAGTTCCCTTCCTGAGTCTGCCGTGCCGATTACGGGCGCGATCGCATCATCGATCGCAGCAGAGATAGCGCTACAGAGTTTCAGCGGATTATCCATGGTAATCGGTGTGATGCATGGATATAAAAGGAGCGCGGTTCTAAGATAAACCGATGAAACAGGTAACCGGCGGCGTGTGCGCTGTCCGCGGCGTGCGTGCGTATGGAATCAAGGAAGGCAAGAACGGGCTTGCCGTGATCACAGGAAGCGGCGCATCTGCCGGGGTTTTTACAAGAAACAAGATCATTGCAGCTCCGCTCGTCGTCACCAGGGAGCATCTCAAAAGCCAGCAGTTGTCCGCGATCATCGCAAACAGCGGATGTGCGAATGCGTTTACCGGTGAGCGAGGGCTTTCCGATGCCTCCGGCATGGCAGGGATTGCGGCAGGCAGGCTCGGAGTCCCGACCGGGCTGGTCGCGCCCGCATCTACAGGCGTCATCGGTGTGCCGCTTGATATGAAGTGGATCGAGGATCGCATCGATTCCGTGATCGCGGGATTGTCTGACACGGCGGAGGGTAGCACGGCGGCAGCCCGCTCAATCATGACAACAGACACCTGTCCGAAGGAGTTTGCGGTCGAACTCGTATCAGGCGTCCGCATCGGAGGTATCGCAAAAGGCTCTGGTATGATCTCCCCGGATATGGCGACTATGCTTGCGTTCATCTACACCGACGCCGATGTGCCCTACGAGACGCTTAATTCGTGCCTGAAACGTGCTGTGGATCGCAGTTTCAACATGATCGTCGTGGATGGCGATACCAGCACCAATGATATGGTGCTTCTCACATCGACCGCGAAGATGGATGCGGGAACGCCAGATGAGTCGGGAATGGGTGAACTGGAATTTCAGGAGGGGCTCGACTGCGTCTGCACCGAACTTGCGAAGATGATCGTCCGGGACGGGGAAGGCGCGGAGAAATTCATCGAGGCGAGAGTTACCGGCGCAAAGACGGACGGGGATGCAAAAATGGCAGCGAAAGCAATCGTCAGGTCGCCGCTTGTCAAAACCGCGGTCCACGGGGAAGATCCGAACTGGGGACGGGTGATCGCTGCTGCCGGGTATTCGGGTGCTGATCTTGATCCTGACCGGATCTCGCTTGCGCTTTCTGGCGTGACGGTCGTTGATCGCGGCAGGATCGTTGATGGTGCTGTCGTGGATATGAGTGGGGCTGATATCGAGATCGCGGTGGATCTGGGGCTTGGTGCTTGCGAGGCTGTTGCGTGGGGATGCGATCTGACGGCAGAGTACGTGCGGATCAATGCTGAGTATACGAGTTGACAACACGGCTCCGCACTTTCGGAACCGTTGACGCCACCCCATAAATGTTTAATATCAATCGGATCAATTATAGGTGCAATGGGGTTTACCATCTACAGGAAGTTGGTTATCTGGTTTGTCTTCGTCTCACTGCTGTCGCTCGGACTTGCGACCGCGATCGGCATCCACTCCGCTGACACCGTCGTTGTTGCAATCCTGCTCTCCCTTGTTATAGCAGGCGTCCTCGCGCGCAGTATATCCGCGCCCATCTCCGAACTTGCGCATACCGCAAGGGCGATTGCGGACGGGGACCTCACAAAGCGCGTGAATGCGGGACGCGATGATGAGATCGGGGAACTTGCGGTTACATTTAACCGGATGGCGGATGTTCTCAAGGAGAATACCGATGCGGTCGAGGAGAAGACTTTAGAACTAAAACGTGTGAATGCGGAACTTAAGGAACTGGATCGGCTGAAATCCGAGTTCATCAGTATAGCATCCCATGAACTGCGGACCCCGCTCACCACGCTCAAAGGCTATCTCGAACTTGCGCTCGACGGCACACTCGGCGAGTTCACAGATATGCAGACTTCAAAATTAAAGATCATGGACCGGAATACGGATCGCCTCATTGGTCTGATAAACGACCTGCTGAACCTGTCCGACATCCAATCGAGGCAGATGCATCTCGTGAAAGAGAACTCATCGCTCATATATCTGGTGGATGAGGCGGTCCGGCTCATAAAACCACTTGCCGATTCGAAAGGGCATGAGATTGTGGTGAACGTTCCTGATAACATAATACTGTCCTGCGACTGGGCAAGGGTCGCTTATGCGCTGCGGCACCTGCTTGACGATGCGGCACGATTCACCCCGGAACCTGGAACCATCGAGATCGCTGCCGAGTACCAGGTGGGTGACGTGTATATCCGTGTCAGCGATACCGGTATCGGCATCCCCGAAAGCGAACTTGAGAATATCTTCATACCGTTTTATGAACTGAAAGGCTCGATGCAGCACACAACCGGCACCACAGGGCTCGGTCTATCGATCGTGAAAGGCATCATCGAGGCGCATGGCGGCATGATCTGGGTCGAGAGCAAGGTCGGTACCGGAACGGTTTTCCACATCGTGCTGCCGAGGGGATAAATCTCGCTCCCGGGGTGCAAAGTTGCCATGGCAGGTCGGATCGCCCGGTGCACTGGGATATCTTTATATCACGTAACCGGAAATACCAATATCAAATGAAAAGTGTCATCAATTCATCAGGCAAGAAGAAGACCTCAGTTGCCCGCGCAACCATCTCGGAAGGTAAGGGGCAGGTACGCATCAACAAGAAGCCGCTTGAGATCTGGGAGCCAGAACTTGCAAGACTCAAGATGCAGGAGCCGCTCATGCTCGCTGGCGATGTTACCAATGGCATCGACATCCGTGTCGATATACGCGGCGGCGGCATCATGGGACAGGCGGATGCCGGAAGAACAGCGATCGCCCGCGGACTCTTGGCATGGACAAACGACCCGTCGCTCAAACAGACGTTCATCGATTATGACCGGAATCTGTTGGTCAGCGATCCGAGAGCCAAGGAGTCAAAGAAGTTTGGCGGCCGCGGTGCCAGAGCGCGGAGACAGAAGTCTTACCGGTGATCTTTTATGATCCCTGTTCGTTGTTTCACCTGCGGAAAGGTCATATCCAGCGCATGGATGGAGTACAAGAAGCGCACAGAACTGGAAGATCCGGCAAAGGTCATGGATGATCTCGGAATCGAGCGGTACTGCTGCCGGAGGATGCTCCTGACCCATGTCGAACTGGTTGATGCATTCTCGCCGTATTATTGATCGTCACCGAGGGACCGTGAGGTAGCTTGGTCCATCCTTCGGCGTCCGGGACGCCGACACCTGCGTTCAAATCGCAGCGGTCCCATCGTTGATTGAAGTATAGAGTCTGTAATATCCGGTCATTTCCAGAGCCCCATGAGCGCAACCCGCTCGAGCACGAGTTGCGGGATCTTCTCTTCGCCAACCGCCGCAATCTCGGTCTCGGTGATGCCGAAAAAGGTTGTGATCGCATCCCGTTTCTCGCGCGTATATCCGGTAACATCCGCCACCATAACAAGTTTTTCAAGTTCGCTTATCGCCCCATCCGGTATCTCGTCCCCGACTGCGACGAGTACGATCTCGTTCCTACCGGTTCTAACACCCATCGATAGTGCCTTCTTGATCTGGCGGTTCCCGGATGCGTAGAGCAGTATCTCCATGCCGAGATCATCAGAGATGCTGTCGTGGCGTTGCGATGCCCGGATCGCTTTCTCTGCTGCTGCGAGGATGTGCTCATTGCCCGCGGTTTTGCTGGCATCGATCGCCTGAACCGTGATGCCGTATCCGGATGCGATGCCTCTTAGTGTTTGGAGGAATTTGTTGACGTCTGCGATCTCGCAGGTTCCGGCTATCAGGTGGGTTTTCATGGTTTGTAATTTACAATTTCAGCGTCTGATCTACGCCGAGGGTGAGATTCGAACTCACGAGGGCGTTACAGCCCACACGCTTTCAAGGTTCACAGTTCACGGTTTTCCTTTCCAGGCGTGCGCCTTACCGCTAGACTACCTCGGCTTATCGGATGTGATCCATCCTTTTGGATATGTGCCCGCCCTCGTAATAACACGGTCGGTTCGAACCACAATCCCGCTTTTGCATCTCTGCATCTCAGAAGCAGCCATTGTCGCGGTACCGACCGAGACTGCTTCGCCTTTCTGCGTGTACACAGAAACGGTCTCGCCCTTCTTAATCCTTGCTGATAGCGAAAGCATTCCGGGTGCTGCGAGCGATGCGCCGTGACATATCGCATCAACAGCGCTGTCACGGATCACAACCTTTGGAAGATGTATTAGACCCCTCTCAACCGGATGCACCATGCTCCGGAGCATGGTTTCGTCCCCGTCATCTTTCCACCCGGCATAAGCATCGCAGAGATCGTGCAGCGTGACAGAGTCGCTTTCATCGAAAGGACCTGCTCCGGTCCTGCGCAGTTCTGCCATCGATGCACCGGTGCCTGTCGCGAGACCGATGTCGTGGCAGAGTTTGCGGATGTAGGTGCCTGCTTCACATCCGACTGTTGCGAGCACATAATCGCCCTCGATCTCCTCGATCCTGAGGTAATAAATGGTGCGAACCCGAAGATTCCGCTTGACTGCGGACTTGATCGGCGGGCGCTGGTAGATCTTGCCTGTGAACTCGGCACATATCTCGCGGACCGCATCCTCAGGGACCGGGTGGTGCAGGTGCATGAGGCAGACATACTCCTTCGGGGCGAGCAAGAGTGCCTTCACGACCTTTGTCGCATCGCCAAGCATGACCGGGAGCACACCAGTCACCTTCGGATCGAGCGTCCCGCTGTGCCCTGCCCTTCTAATGTGCAGTACTCCTTTTACCCATGACGCCACCTCGTGGCTGGTTGGTCCGCGAGGCTTATCGAGATTGATCACCCCACACTGGAGCAGTTCTTCGATCGATCGTTGCTCTGGCGTGCAGCCATACCGCGGGTCTGGTGCACTCCGCGCTTTTACGAGGATTTTTGCGTTCACATCTGGTGCGCCAGTGCCAGTATCTGGGGTGTGTGTCGTATTCATGATGGCTGTTATCGCTTGTGTCTCATGCTTTTTTTTGAGATTCTTCTTCGGTGCTCCCATAGCATCAAGATCCTCAAATCCATGAACTAATACTCAAACGTTCTCATCCTTAAGAGTACTTGCAGCCCCTGCCAGTATCATGACTAAATCATGGACAGGTATATATTCCATACACCAATCGATACGAAATTGACTGTGATGGCGCCAAATAACAGCCCCATAACCCTTGTTATCATCAATGATCCAGTAACTCCCATTAGTTTGTTGATCTTATACTATATCGCGCAGTTGCACTATATACGATAGATCGCTTTATAGCCATCTTCCCTTCCCGACATAAATTACCAGTCCAACTCCTGCGATTAACGGTCAGCGCCCTAATCTGAGACAGTTAATTGGAAATGGAAAAATTCGTGCCATGCCCACATGTGATCCGTCAATCCAATCCCTGCACATCCCGTTAAATTTCTCGATGTCTGTAGTTTCGATATCGCTGTGGCAGGGGCTACCGTATAGGGTCTCAAAGCCCTTGTGAACAGAAGTCTTATAAACAAGTTGAGTGTAGGCTATGGAATATGAATGCGATCTCGATCATCGCCCGATCGAAATCAGTGACTGGATATTCGGGCATGTGGGGCGGAGGCGACTAAGCGTGTCTGACAGCGGATTTTGGAGCGTGGGTGGCGAAGATTAGATGACTGAAAGTGGTAGGCGGGATCTGAAAATAATTGCCGGGATACCAGTATATAATGGGCAATATTCGGTCTGCGGCGTGATACACGCTACAGATGATTACGTAGATGAGATAATCGTTGTGGATGACGGAAGCACGGACAACACATCGAAGCTTGCAAAACGAGCTGGTGCAACCGTGATAAACCATAAAACAAACCAGGGGAAGACTGCTGCAATCCAGACGATAATAGATGAGGCGATAAAGAGGGATGCAGATCTGCTTGTCCTACTGGATGCGGACGGACAGCACGACCCTGACGAGATACCGTCACTTATAAAACCGATTTTAGAAGATGGATACGAGTTTGTGCTGGGGTCAAGAAAGTTAAACGAATCGAAAAAGATTGGGAAGAGGCCGTTCATCCGACCGTTTGGGCAGTTTGTGTTAAAGACCGGTTTGGACACGATAACCGACAAGACATATACTGATCCGGAATGTGGATTCAGGGTGCTTTCGAGACGTGCGATGGAGGTGATGGAATTTAAGGGTAGGGGGTTTTCGGTGGAGGCTGAGATGATACGTCTGGCAGAGGTGCATGGATTGAAGTCGATAGAAGTGCCGATGACAGAGATCTATGTCGAGAATGGATCGACACTGAATCCGTGGAGGCATGGATTTGGAAATTTGGGAACGATCATCTCATGGATCGCTGAGAAGAGACCGCTCTTCTTTTTTGGAGTTTTTGGGGCAGGGTTTGCGGTTATCGGGTTACTGCTGGGTGCAAATGTCCTGTATATCATCAGTAATCGTGGAGAGATTGCGATTGGGTCCGCGATTGCGTCGGTGCTGTTTATTATCATTGGTGTGTTCAGCGCGTTCACAGGATTGATATTAAACGAGATTGAAAGAGGGAAGAGGCGGAGATGAAAAGAGTTGCAACAGTTTTAGGGACGAGACCGGAGAGTATCAAGATGTCGTCGGTGGTGAGGGCGTGCGAGGGCTCGAGGGCGGAGTGGTTTATGGTTCACGCCGGGCAGGATTGTTATTGTGATATGGACCCGGGTGTTCTCAGGGGGCTTGGGCTGCCGGATGCGAGGTATAATCTCAATGTCGGGTCCGGGTCAGGAAGGCACGAGGAGCAGACCGGGAAGATGCTTTCGGGAATCGAGAAGATTCTGATTGCGGAGAAGCCTGATGCGGTTCTTGTCGAGGGTGATACGAACACGGTTCTTGCGGGTGTACTTGCTGCCTCAGATGCGAGGGGGTAACAATAGTGAAAATTTGTCTTGTTTGTTCACATGGAGGTCATTTGGTTCAGATGATGCGGCTACGGGGCGCATTTAAGGAGCATGACAATTTTCTTGTAACATATAACTCTGAAGCAACAAAGAATCTTG
>QBUV01000224.1 GCA_013572355.1 Candidatus Methanogaster sp. | reverse complement strand
CTCGACTCGTATAGTTCGATGTCGTGGTACCCGTTGTTCGATGCGGTGTTGTTCAGAAGTGTGTTGTCGCTCGAAAACTCCAGGTAGATGCCCTGATACTTGTTGTTCGATGCGGTGTTGTTCAGAAGTGTGTTGTCGCTCGAAGAATCCAGGTATATACCGTTATAGTTACCCGATGCGGTGTTGTCAGAAATGTTGCAGTGATCTGCTCCGTAGAGATAAATCCCAACATTTCCTGTTGCCCCGGTCACATTGAACCCTAAGATATTCACGTAATTAGCAGCCACCTTAAAGACGTAATCGTCCGAATCTGCCACGGTCACAGCCACTACATCCGCGCCTTCACCTGCAAGCGTGAGATGCGCTGTCGTAATGTCCACATTCTCGGTGTAGTCGCCGGCTTTCACATAGATCGTGTCACCGCTGCTCGCGTTATTCACTGCATCCTGTATCGGTGCTCCGCTCGCGTTAAACGCGCCGCTGTCGCGCCACCAGCCAGTCTCGTTGACGCAGATGTCGCCACAGTCGCAAGAGATCGCTGCTGCCGTCGTTATGGATACCGTAATAAGTGCTAAAATTAGTGCTGTCGTTTTAATGATCGTGTATGCTTTCATATCATGCTCGCCTCATCTTATTCTCATACTGCACCTTTCCGGTGCAGACGCCTCGCGTTATGCCAGAAGAGTGGATATACCTAAACCGCCCCCCATTATAAACTTGTCGGGAATTCTTGATGCAGACCTTCACTGGAGTTTATAAGATATCGGAACGTACCTCCCGAGTTGTAGCCTGAAAAGACCTCCGCGTTGTGACAATCGGACACGCGGCCAGACTACAATTTTACCATATCAGCCGCCGCCTGCAGGATCATGAGAGCGTCGAGCGAAGTGACCGCCCCATCGCCACTGACATCGGCTGCGTCGTCGTGTGCACCGGTGGCTGCGAGGCGAAGTGCGATCG
>QBUV01000223.1 GCA_013572355.1 Candidatus Methanogaster sp. | reverse complement strand
ACCGTGATATTCATCTCTTTCGTATCCTCTGGAATGCTGAAATTATAGCAAACAGTAGTTCCGGCTCCAACACTTCCAGGGATACTGACCGGCAGCGGGGTGTGGCAGTCTGTGCAGTTAGCACCTGCATGGATGGCTGAATTGAAACCGTTCTCATCAACGGTGTACTTTCCAAGATCGTCATGACATGCGAAGCAGAGCGAGTTGTCACCCGGAGCCATCACAGGCACCGTGAATACATCGTCGTGTATCCTGCCGTATCCGTGACATGCCGCGCAGTCCACCCCGTGATCGATATTTGCATTCTGCGTATCCACAAAGACATCGCCAAACTCGTTTCCTCCACCGAGGTGGCAGTAGGAGCAGTTGCTGGCATTGCCGCTGTCGATCACTATGTCATCAATTCGCGGTTTCCCGTAGTGCGAGACCTCTGCCGCCTTACTATCGATGACGTAACCGTGTGGCAGTATCATCTCTGACTTGTTGTGGCAGCCCATACACTCAGGTCGCACAGTAACCTCCGTTGCGTTTCTTGTGTGCTGTACTGCCTGCGGTGCACCGTACACCTGTTCCACCAACGGGTTCACATGGCAATCCTCGCAATCGTGAGGCGGCTTGATGCCCGGATGCTTCACGAGTGGATCTACAGCGAGCCGGAAGTCAGGCGTATCTACAACACCGGTGACACACGCCTGCCATGTTCCGTTGACAGGCATGTAGATCCAGTAGTACTCGTAATCGCTGCCTGTCACGTACTTGATATCAGGCAGTGCTGATGAATTGATCTCGGTTCCGTTCGGATACTTAAGCGTCAGATTGAGATCGCCACCGGAGCTTGCATTCCATCTGATCGTGACGTTTAACTCTTTCGTCTCCTCTATCACGCTGAAGTTGTAGCACACGGTATCTCCAATGCTGACGTTTTGATTAATCCTGACCGGCAGCGGTGTGTGGCAGTCCGTGCAG
>QBUV01000054.1 GCA_013572355.1 Candidatus Methanogaster sp. | reverse complement strand
AGCCCTCCAACGAACAATCGCTTCGGATCACCGCTGCCGAGTGTGATTCTCTTTGTCATTGTTGTGCACCATCTTGATGAGATTTGCGTATATATGTGCTTGTCTTGTCGGTTCAGGGAGCTTGTATCCGCGCAGACAGTGTTTCACGATCTCGATCGAACTCTCCATCGAAACCCGGTGCCCGGGAGCCACGATTATCGGGTTGCAGTTCGCTTTCGACTTGAGCACCCATCCGATCTGTCTGCCGCCATACCTGAGCTGATGAAATTCTCCGGCATCCGCGGGCTGCTCGGATGTTCCGCAGAGGATGCTTTTGGAAACGCCGATTGTTGGAATATCGAGCGCAACACCGATATGCGTTGCAAGCCCCGCAGATCTCGGGTGGTTGATGCCGCATCTACCGATCATCAGGAGTTCCGGTTTACGGACGAGTTTTCTATATGCCGAGACGATCGCTTTACCTTCGCGGAATGCGAGAAACGTCGGGATGTACGGGAACCCTGTGGTAATAATTGCGTAAGCACGGTCTTTCTCCCCCATTGTTTCATAATCAAGAGTTACGATGCCGGATATCACTTTGTCGTCGAAGAACGCCTGATTGACTCCTGCTATCGTTCGTATTTCATCGAATCGATCCTCGATCTCTGCGTGCGCTGCAACGACCCGCTGCACCACGAGGAGCGCTCTCTGGTCGCTGGTTGCAGGGAATAGGTCGATCATAACGGTTTCACCACCACAGTATCTGCCTCAACTCTTCGCTCCTTGCCTCGTTCGTGGCATCCATGCCCCTGTCCGGCTCCACGACCGAGACGATGATCCCGAAGCCCCAACCAAGCCACACCCGAATAAATTCGGGGGCATCCGATGGGCTAGGAGGTCGGGCGGTGGGATGATTGTGTAGAAAGATGTGGGGGGAGCATCATCGGCAGTTCCATTCATCAGATTATACTCCACACTTGGCAGCTCAGTC
>QBUV01000222.1 GCA_013572355.1 Candidatus Methanogaster sp. | reverse complement strand
TCCTGATCCTGTTTTTGGTTGCGGGTCTTATCGGGGTGCGTGATATTGCAGATACGCTTCGCACAGCATCGCCTGTGCTCATAGTACTTGCCATACCGGTCTACCTGATCTCCTGGCCCCTGCGCGGCATCCGGTATCAGCAGATTCTTGCGCAGTTGGGTCAGCAGGAGCGTCTGGATTTTCTGGTCGGGTGCATATCCTTAAGCCAGTCTGCAAACGTGATCCTGCCGGCACGGATCGGGGATGTGGTCCGCGCATATCTGCTCAAAAAGATGAAAAATATCCCGTTGACCACAGGATTCTCCTCGCTCGCTGTTGAGCGCATATTTGATATTCTTGCGATCACGATGATCGGCGGCTTTGCCGTGCTCGGGATGCAGGAGATGCTGCTCGACCGGTGGATCACAGATGTCATCACGATCGCAGGACTTGCCATAGTGGCAGTATTTGGGCTTCTGGTTCTGTTCCTGAAACTCCGTACAACGATTGGCGGTGTTGCCGCCCGTTTCATCAGGGAGATCGCGGTTGTGTCCACAAACCCACGCGCCTTTGCAATCGCCTTTGCAAGTTCACTCTCGGTCTGGCTCTTCGACATACTCACATGTTTTGTGATACTAAACGCCTTTTCAGGAGCCACATCGCTCTCCATGGTCCCGATCGTATTTCTTGCAATCGCTGTCGGGAATCTCACAAAGATCGTTCCGATCACACCGGGCGCCATAGGGACTTATGAGCTGGCACTGACTGCAATATTCAGTCTCGGCGGAATCGACCCGGCTATCGGCTTTGCCGCTGCCGTGCTTGACCACATAGTCAAGAACTCGGTGACGCTGATACTTGGAAGCGCGTATCTCTCGCGCTTTGACATGAGCTGGTCACAGCTTATGGATCGGAGCGAGTAGTGGTAGCAGCAGCGTAGCGTTTTCGGGGTTCTGGTCTTCGAGTTTCAGCAGACACCGCTTCGCTTCGATG
>QBUV01000055.1 GCA_013572355.1 Candidatus Methanogaster sp. | reverse complement strand
CAGTGTTGGAACAAGCGTTACACTCGTAAGCCCGGATTTTCTACAGTTCTCAATCACGCGCATCTTTACCGGAAGCGCGTTGAATCCACGGATCTGAAAGTATGGCTCCGGAGTCATGGCATCGAACTGGAGATATACGGTATGCAGCCCAGCCTCCCGGAGCTCCCTACAGTACTCGATGCTGTTTGCGAGATGGAGACCGTTTGTTGCAATCTGAACCTGGATAAAGCCGAGATCACGCGCCATCCTGATGATAGCCGGCAGATCGTCCCGGACCGTTGGTTCACCGCCTGAAAACTGTATCGCCCAGTTGCGTACCGGCTTCTCTTTGATCAAGAGTTGCATCATCTCCCGGATCTGCTCTATGGATGGCTCGTACACATAACCCGCAGCAGCAGCATTCGCAAAACAGACGGGGCACTTCTGGTTGCACCGATTGGTCACATCGATAAGCGAGAGCACCGTTGTGGTTTTGTGTTCGGGGCAGAGTCCGCAATCGTAAGGGCAGCCCTTAGCCCTCTCGGTCATGGGATTATCGACACCGGTTCCATCATGCCGGAATTGTGCAAATTTCTTGTAGAGCACGGCATCAGACCAGTAGACATCCTTAAACGTGCCGTGTTCCGGGCAGGTCTTCTTCAAAAGCACCTGTCCGTTCTCTTCGTACACGGTTGCATCGATCACTTTTTTGCATTCCGGACACAGCGATTTTGTTTGCATGGTATCACTCTCACTTAACTTCAATCGGTTCTATCCAGCCATTAAATAGGTTTCTATCGATCAGACCACTATGTTGTTTTGATGAGAACAACAGTTTTACCAAACATATTTACATTCATGGATCATACATCCATAAAAATGAACAAACAGATACCGCTTATCGCATCATACCTGATGAAATGCGCCATGATTGTTATGGGGGTCTATAGCATCCAGGTTCACGACTGGCTATGGATGTTTGCCTCGTTTTCAGGATTTATCCTCTCGATGGCACCGAATATCATCGAAAAAAGATTTGATATCAGAATTCCCCT
>QBUV01000221.1 GCA_013572355.1 Candidatus Methanogaster sp. | reverse complement strand
AAAAATTTGAAAAAGAACTGAAACAAATGGTTGATAAAGAGATTCTCGTGGATGTCCCCGAAGTTCATCCGAGGGGCGGGATGGCTGGAGCATTACAATGCAACCCCTGACCCCAAAACACGACCGCATGCTCACCGTCTTCCTACTGCTCGGTCTCGTGATCCTCGCATTCATACTGACCCCGCTCCTCCACATGGTCTTCGGGCAACTCATCTCCAACCGGTCGGGCTTGATCGAGGCGGCAGGCGATTCTGCGGTAATCAAATCCATCCTCTTGACGATGTACACGGCACTTGCTGCAACCGCCATAGCATTCGTATTCGGCGTGCCGCTTGCATACTTCCTTGCAAGACGTGACTTTCCCGGAAAGGGAATCGTCGAGAGCATCATCGATATCCCGATCATCATCCCGCACACCGTAGCAGGTATTGCGCTTCTCACGGTCTTCGGGTCGCATGGATTGATCGGCGACCCCTTATCGTCGATCGTCCGGTTCAGGGATGCGCTCCCCGGAGTTGTGGTTGCGATGCTCTTTGTCTCTGTGCCGTTCCTGATCAATTCGGCGCGGGAGGGGTTCCAGAGCGTTGACCCGCGCCTCGAGAACGTTGCCAGATCGCTCGGAGCCTCGTCATGGGACGCTTTCCTGCGGGTCACGGTTCCGCTCTCTGCCCGGCACATCCTTGTCGGCTCGATTCTATGCTGGGCGCGGGCGATGAGCGAGTTCGGAGCCGTCATCGTGATCGCATACTACCCGATGATTGCGCCAACACTGATCTATGAGCGCTACATCTCGTACGGGCTTTCTGCGTCGAGTCCGGTTGCAGTCCTGCTGATCGTGATCTGCCTCGTCGTGTTTATCGTGCTGCGGATGATCTCCGCGGGATGGAGGCGGTATGACCGCGAGTAGGGGATTTATCATGGAAAATCAAGTTAAAACTTACCCTCCGGGGAGATTGGTTCATAATTTTGATTGTTAAAATCTAATTATCGGCAAGTATGCATTCGAGCATCGCTATAGAGAACCGCAATCCTTTGATACGAACGCCACGT
>QBUV01000056.1 GCA_013572355.1 Candidatus Methanogaster sp. | reverse complement strand
GCGATCATAACAACTTCTTTCGCTGTAATCTTCGGCGCGATATTTATCGCAGGTGTGGACATATTCTCGCCAGAACTCCACCTTCTGAAATCGCCACAGAATGCGGTGCTCTTCCTGATCTTCCTTGCAGCAAGTTCGGCGACTGCATTAACCGATTTCTTGTTTGTTGCAATTCGAAGAGCGGGGTTTCTGTTTCTCCAGAGCATCGTCGTCGGCTCAAGAATCCTGTTCCTAATCCCGCTCGTCGTGCTCGGAGCAGTCGGCATCTTCGGAGCAGTCGGCATCTCGGTTGTGCTTGCGCTTGCGGCTGCGCTTGTTTTGCTTGTGCGGTCAGGGATCAGGGTCCTGGCTGCGATTGATCGCGGCTTTCTGAATGATGCTTTTCATTTTTCTGCTGGGAATTATCTTGCAAGTCTCTTCATGACGGCTCCTACCATGATCCTGCCGATCATGGTCTTAAACACGCTCGGGGCAGAGGAGGCAGCGTATTATTACATTGCGTTTGCGATTGCAGCGCTCTTGTTCATGATCCCAAATTCGATCAGCATGTCGCTCTTTGTCGAGGGCAGTCATGGCGAATCATTGAAGAGGATTGTTATGAAGTCGCTGATCGTCATTTTCTCGCTGATCGTTCCGGCGGCGGCTCTGCTTTATGTCTGTGGCGGCTGGTTGCTCGGGATGGTTGGTGCAGATTATGCGGCTGGTGGACTTGAGGTGCTGCGGGTGATGGTGGTGGCGAGTTTGTTTGTTGGGGTGAATTATGTTTATTTTGCAATCAAGAGGGTGCAGAAGGATGTTAAGGGAATTGTGGTTCTGAGCGGGCTGGTCTCCGGGCTGGTGGTGGGCTTCGGGTATGTGTTTATGGTCATGTACGGGGTTGTTGGGGTTGGGTATGCGTGGCTGGTGGGAAATGTGGTTGGGAGCGTGTGCGCTGGGGTGATGGTGTGGAGGGCGGGGTGGATTTAACGCAATATCTTCGAACAACCGCTGTTATAAATCACGTTCTTTTTGATAAATAGGTATTGATAGTCTGCCATGTTGTAGGTCTTATTATCGGGGT
>QBUV01000057.1 GCA_013572355.1 Candidatus Methanogaster sp. | reverse complement strand
TCGGCATCAAAGACGTTATTGATCCAGTAGTATGCCGCAAGATACTGGTGCGTCGGCGGCATCGTCTTGTCGTGGTATATGGCTGATTCGTCAGAGAGTCCGCCTCTTGTCGGCTGCGGTACAAATACCACGTTTCCAAACTCTACAGTTGGGATCACGAACTTGCCATCATAGACCATGATATCGCCAGGAGGTTCGCCCCACATCGCTTCGACATCAGCACGCACCGAATCCGGCAGAGTGTTGTTGTACCACGAGAGATACTCGTCCGCCGGAACAAGCGTGACATTGCCTGAGTTTACAACCTCCTCAAGTTCTCCAGGAGCCCATGAACCAACATTTCTGCTCTCGATGAAGAGATCGATGAACTCACTGCCGTTCGGGATCTCGCCGCTTCCGAGATCATAGCCCTTTGTCTTCATCTCTTCAAGCAGCAGCGTGAAGCTGGGCGAGATGTCGAGATAACTGGCACCGATGTTGTTCTTGCCACCTTCGTGGTTGTAGTAGAGGATTGCAATCTTCTTGTCTCTGTTCTTGGTTCTACCGAGATTCGCCCATCCGATCGCCCGGTCACAGAGCCACTCGACCTGCGATGTGATCGGCACGTAGTAATACAATTTGGGATCATCAGGATCGGAGACTCTTCCCGCTATCAAGATGCACTCGATACACCCATCGATCTCGGGCTGGGTCACCTGAAAGGCGATGGACATCAGGTTAAGCCCGCGGGTGCTGTTGTTGAATTCAGCAGGAGTACTGTAGTAATCGGTTACGCCTTTGAGGACCGGCACGTTGTACTTTTTGAGGTACTCGACACCCGCCTCTTGATCGCCGTAATTGAGATAAAAGCCTTTCAGAGAGATGAGCGCATCCACGAGCACCACCCCATCCTTGGTGAAATAGTCCACATCGTTACTACATGCCTCGTATGTGGCGTAGATTACGTTGCATCCCTCCGATTCGAGTTCAGCTATTATCGCATCCTCGGTCTGGTAGAATATGGGATCGTTGGCGAGTTTGCCGCCGATAATCCCGATCGTGGGTGCAGATGCATTATATCCCGGATCTTGATCCGCATACCACTCGAGATACTCGGTACTGTTCCCAAAGATTCTCGGGAATGCGTCAGGATGG
>QBUV01000058.1 GCA_013572355.1 Candidatus Methanogaster sp. | reverse complement strand
TCTCGTAAGGGCTATCCGGGCTATCTCTATTCGGACCTGGCGGAGTTGTATGAGCGTTCGGGCATGATCAAAGACAAGGCGGGCTCGATTACGTTGATGCCAATCCTGACGATGCCGAACGACGACATTTCTCACCCGATTCCGGACCTCTCGGGCTATATTACGGAAGGTCAGATCGTATTTGAGCGTGAGATGGACGGCAGGTGTATTTACCCGCCGGTGGCAGGATTACCGTCTCTGTCACGCCTGATGAAGGATGGGATCGGTGAGGGCATGACACGCGAGGACCACCCGCATCTTGCCAGCCAGTTGTTTGCAGCGTACAGTTATGTCAAGGATGTTCGTAATCTCGCATCGGTAATCGGAGAAGAGGAACTGACGCCGCTGGATCGTCAATATCTCGAGTTTGGCAGAGAATTCGAGCAGAGATTCGTTTCCCAGCGCAAGGACGAAGATCGCACGATCGAGCAGACACTGGACCTCGGCTGGTCTGTGCTGCGTGAGTTGCCGGCAGATGAGCTTCACCGGATCACGGATGAGGAAATCGAGAAATATTATGGAAGTTGATTGTAGGGATAGGTCATGGCGGTACTAAATTACGCACCGACAAAAACAAACCTGATGCGGCTGAAGAATGACCTGAAGTTCGCACAACAAGGTTTTGAGCTTCTGGACCAGAAGCGTAATATCCTGATTATCGAATTGTTGTCGCTGATCGACCAGACATCGGATTATCAGTCGCGTGTGGAAACAGCGATGGCCAAGGCGTACGAATCACTGGAAGAGGCGGTGTTTGACATGGGGCAACTGAAGGTGCACACCCTGACCGGCGCGGTGAACATATCGACGGACCTCACGGTGAGCACACGCCGGGTAATGGGGATCACTCTGCCGGTGATCGAGACGCGATTCACGGAACATCCACCGTATTACAGTCCGATGGGAACGAGTTTTCGGATCGACAGTGCGCTGCAGTATTTCAAGGAGGCATTACAATTGCTCGGTAGGCTGTCAGAGCTGAGAATTTCTGTATTACGACTTGCGAACGAGGTCAAAAAGGTGATTCGCAAGGTGAACGCGCTTGAAAAAATCGCGATTCCATCGTTGACGGAGACAGTTCATTATATCGAGGGTCGT
>QBUV01000059.1:299-1163 GCA_013572355.1 Candidatus Methanogaster sp. | reverse complement strand
ACAGTAAAGTCCCGTACACCATCGAACTATTCGAAAGCAACTGCACCGTTTCAGGTGCATCCGGATTGACCGCCAGAATAGTGTCGCGGCTGAAGAAGAAGTATGGCACTATCCGGGATGCTGCGTCCGCTCTTGGAGTCTCGGAAGATAGTCTGTACTATAACTGGGTCAACGAAGATGCACGCGGCAATCCGGACCTCAGAACACTTGTATGGCTTGCCGAACAGGCTGGAATCGAATTTGATGAGGTTGCACAGAGCTGTTGCCAGTTCTCACAACAGCACGGTCACAAGATAACGCTACCTGTCACTCCAGACGAGGATTTTATGTACTTCGCAGGTCTCATCGCGGGCGACGGCAGTATAAGCAAAGCGAAACATGCGGCAGGATATGGCGGATCTCAAATACGGTTCAGTAACTCGGATGTTCATCTCCTCGAAAGATACACATCGATAATCACAGAACTCTTCGGCGTAGACTATTCAATAAGTGATGGCAGCAACGTCCGCCCGCCTGATATCAGGTTCGGATCAAAGATCGTCGCAGAGATTCTTCAGACACTTGGTGTCCCGGCATCTCCGAAATCGTCCAAAATCGCAATTCCCGATTTGGTGCTGAATCTACCGAACAATCTGATCGCCGCATACTTACGCGGACTCTTTGATACCGATGGGTCGTGTACTGCACGGCGAACCGGTTCATCGAGCCTGCAACTGTACACCACAAGCAAACAACTCGCAGAAGGAGTTCAACTCGCACTGCTCAAATTCAGGATCATCGGACGGATTCGTGTCCGCCCACGCGATGGAGCCACATCATCATTCGTGGTGGATGGTGAAGTCAGGACCATCACCACATCCAGCG
>QBUV01000059.1:0-289 GCA_013572355.1 Candidatus Methanogaster sp. | reverse complement strand
ATCCAGCGATTTATATGTGGTGACGATCTATGGCAGGGAAAATCTAACGCGATACCATGACCGGATCGGTTTTGAGCACCCTCTAAAACACGGTAATCTGGTGAAGATATTAAAGTCATACAAAACCGGGTCTCGCAGCACGAATGTAGATCGGGTTCCGAATGTGGGATCCCGGCTCAGAGCCATCCGGCAACATTTCGGTCTGCCAGCAACAATCTATTCCAATAATGGAACCAGCACTAGCACGCGCGGCGGCGGTAGTGGCGGGATAGCCGCCGAGCGCGGGGTA
>QBUV01000089.1 GCA_013572355.1 Candidatus Methanogaster sp. | reverse complement strand
TGGCAGATTTTTTCCCGAAATACGAAACCGACGAGCTTATTCGAGTCTACGGATGCATGGACAGCATCCCGGAGTATATTCTGAAGTTCTCACCCGATCTTGATTTCCGGGAGAATCTCCGCACGAATTTCCTGTCGAAAGGCAGCTTCCTATACGAGGAGGCTGACATTCTACTCCGGGAAAAATTCAGAGAGCCGCGAAATTACATGTTCATCCTCAAAACCATCGCAGAAGGAAGCAGAAAACTTTCCGAGATCGCAAACGCCACCGGTATCGACAAAGGCGCGCTGTCACGCTACCTCCACAATCTAAGGCGTGTCGGGATCGTTGATTCCGAACTTCCTGCCACCGTCGCGGGCAAGTCCAAACGATCGTTGTACAAGATAAAAGATAATTATTTCAAGTTCTATTTCAGGTTTGTACTACCGAATAAGAACAATATCGAGGCTGAAATCGATATCACACCGAAAATAGAGAAGGAATATGATCAATATCTTGGATTCGTCTTCGAAGATCTGGTACGTGATCTTATCAGACGGAGAAGGCTCGACATTGGATTTTTACCGGACGATTGCGGAGCATGGTGGTATCGTGGCGATGAGATCGATATCGTTGCCACAGGGGCTGATACGGATGGTGCCAGGCAGTTGTTCGCAGGCGAGGTGAAATGGAGCAACCTCTCGCGGCACGATGTAACAAGGATACTGGATGATCTACATCGCAAATCCGACCTGGTCAGGTGGCACAACGATGCGAGACGCGAGTATTACGGGATAATCGCAAAACGGATCGAGGACAAGGAGACATTGCGGCGCGACGGCGTGTATGCATTCGATCTGGGGGATATTCTCAAGCCCTGAGTGACGTTACGCCTCATCAGCCACCACCTTCACCCACCGCTCGATCATCCTAAGCCCCTCCGGCGTCAGCACCGACTCAGGGTGGAACTGCACGCCCTCGATCGGACGCCGCCTGTGCCTGATTCCCATAACAACGCCATCAGGACTGTGTGCCACAACCTCGAGATCAGGCGACACCCGATCCACGGCAAGCGAATGGTACCTGCCGCCAGTAAACGGATTCGGAATGCCATCGTAGATCCCGACGCCATCATGATAAATCTCAGACGCCTTCCCGTGGACCGGACCCACAGACGCATGACTGACAGTACCACCAAACGCAACATTGATCGCCTGACAGCCGAGGCAGACGCCAAGCAAGGGAACCTCGCACTCGCGGATGATCTCGATGCATGAGCCGATATCACGGGGATCGTTCGGATTCCCAGGGCCAGGCGAGATCACGATCCCGGCAGGGTCGATTTCTCTGACTTCTTCAAGCGTTATCGTGTTCGGGACGACCACGGTATCCGGCTCGAAGATCGAGACATACTCGACGAGATTCCAGACGAACGAGTCCTTGTTATTCACGAACAGTATCTTCATTCGATCACCTTCATCATCGCAGCCATCTTGCGCTCGGTCTCCAGATATTCGTACGTGGGATCCGAGTCAGCAACGATTCCAGCCCCTGCCTGGATTAGCATCCGGTCTCCGGAAAGTATAATCGTCCTGATCACGATTGCGAAGTCAGCATCCCTGTTCCATGTGTAATACCCAACGCCGCCGCCGTAAATCCCGCGGGCATCCTTCTCGAGCGTATCGATGATCTCCATCGCACGAATCTTCGGCGCACCGGATAGCGTGCCCGCGGGAAAGATCGCGCGTGTCGCATCGAACGCATCAGAGTCGTCTCGCAGTATTCCTGTAACCGTGCTCTCGATGTGCTGGAGATGCGAGTACTTCCGCACAGTCATGAAATCTTCGACTTTGACCGATCCCGGCTTCGATACCATCCGCACATCGTTTCTGCCGAGATCGACGAGCATCACATGCTCTGCCCGCTCCTTTTCATCGCTCAGCAGTTTTCTGCCGAGTTCGGCGTCTTCCGCATCGGTCTCGCCCCGCGGGCACGTGCCAGCGATCGGGTTGGTGATCAATTTCCGGTTGTGGACTGTGAAGAGCGTTTCAGGGCTCGCACCAACGATTTTAGTCTCCCCGAATTCAAATAGATACATGTACGGGCTTGGATTGACATCCCGTAACCTCGTGTACAGTTCTACCGGGCTGTACGTGTTCGTCGCCTCGTATCGTCTGGACAGCACGACCTGGAAGATGTCGCCATCGACGATGTGCTGCTTCGCTATTCCGACCATCGTCTCGAACTCGTCCTGCCCCACATTCGCGGTCATCGCCATCTGACCGTGCCCCCCTCTCGATGTCTGCCCTCCCGAATTAAGTTCTTCCGCTCTTCTGATAGTTGAGATCATCGCCGCTGCATCGGATTCGGCACGCCGGTACATTTTCGCAATCTCATCTCGGCTAAAATCCTGTAAAAATGGAGTTAAGATGATATAAACCTCGCCGGTCAGGTGATCGAAGACCACGGTATGTGTAATGAGCATGAACTGCGCATCCGGTGTTGTCGCATGATCGCGTCGTCCGATATCCAGCCAGCAGTCGTATACGATGTCGTAACCATGATACCCGATCGCACCGCCGGAAAACACCTGCCGATCAAAGTTTTTCGTGCAGATATAGGGCACGCTCGGTATGAGCGGCTTTAACGCATCCAGAACGTCGTATTCCGGACGTATCACGCCACTCTCGTGCAGGTCTGATAAATCTGCCTCGATCCGTCTGATAAGCGGCGTCGATCGCTCGTACTGGAGTGAGATATCCCTCCCGCTTATCGTGATGGCCGCGTCCGGATCCGAGCCCACGAACGAGAACCGTGCATGATGCTTCTCCTTTTCCACCGACTCGAGCAGATAGGAGTATTTTGGGCTCTCTGATCTCAGCACGGTGTACAGGTCGATAGGCGTGCACCGCGCGGTCGTTTTTGCGATCAACTGGATTATCGCGGGCGGTTCTATCGGCTCGAGAAGCGTGGTCAGTTCCTGTGGGTTCGGGGTTATCATCGCATTCACCGTATAACTTTGTACAATAATGTCCATAGTTGTACATCATATTTAAAGATTGCTCTGGTGCCAAGTCGCCAGCCCGGACATTGCAGTCCGATAACCCATCTTCTGCGCTGGATATGGCGATAGCCCACAAAAAGTCCGATCGGTCTGCCGCAAACAATCTTTTAACCCGCCGTGCCAGAGTGAGTACCATGGCCACCCACCACCTGAGTACCCCGCTTACCATCTCCGATGTTACCAGGTTGCGCGCAGGTGATCTTGTGTACCTGAGTGGAACGGTCATGACGGTTAGGGATCGGGCGTGCAACCGCATACTGGAGGCATCAGAGGCATCAGAGATTCCGTTCGATCTCGAGAATGCCGTGATCTACCACTGCGGACCGATTGTCAGAGGGGTGGATGGGTCATGGGAGGTGATCGCGGCGGGTCCTACCACAAGCAGCCGGTTGAACTCACAGACCACAGATATTCTGGATCGATTTGGCGTCCATGCCATAATTGGTAAGGGTGGGATGTCGATCGCTGACGCGATGCGGGGTCGGTGCGCGTATCTTGCATACACAGGCGGGTGCGCGGCAGTGGCAGCAGATCACATCAGCTCGGTGCGCGGCGTGCACTGGATCGATCTTGGTATGGCAGAAGCGGTCTGGGTGCTGGAGATGCGTGATTTCGGACCGCTCATCGTCGGAATCGATGCGTATGGGAGAAATCTCTTCGATGAGGTGCAGAGAAGGGCAGAGACGCGGCTGTCGGTGGTAGTTTGAGCGGATGGCGTCTGTCGGCTTCGCGGTGTTGCAGAAGATTTCACAGATTCTCTCAGGAAAAGTGTGGGTGGAGATTGAACATAGACGCGATGATATCAGAAATCTTTATATACAACGGCTGCTGATGTTATGCTATCACCTCCATTTTCGTGGTCAGACATTCTGACCACGTTGTATTTGATGGAGACGGAAGATCGTTCCGTCTGACATTGGTCCTGATATTTGATTAATTCCGATCGGTAGTGGAAACCAATCAATTCCAAAAAGTGTGCTTAATTCTGGTTGATCCTGCCAGAGGTTACTGCTATCGGAGTTCGATTAAGCCATGCGAGTCTAAAGGTTTCTTCGGAAACCTTGGCGGACTGCTCAGTAACACGTGGATAACCTACCCTTGGGACTGGAATAACCCCGGGAAACTGGGGATAATACCGGATAGATCAGGGATGCTGGAATGCGCCTTGATCCAAAGCTCCGGCGCCCAAGGATGGGTCTGCGGCCTATCAGGTTGTAGTGGGTGTAACGTACCTACTAGCCGACGACGGGTACGGGTTGTGAGAGCAAGAGCCCGGAGATGGATTCTGAGACACGAATCCAGGCCCTACGGGGTGCAGCAGGCGCGAAACCTTTACAATGTGCGAAAGCATGATAAGGGAACTCCGAGTGCCAGTATCTAATACTGGCTGTCCTTGTGCCTAAAACGCACAAGATAGCAAGGGCCGGGTAAGACCGGTGCCAGCCGCCGCGGTAACACCGGCGGCCCGAGTGGTAGCCGCTATTATTGGGTCTAAAGGGTCCGTAGCCGGTTCGATAAGTCCTCTGGGAAATCTGGTTGCTTAACAATCAGACTGCCAAGGGATACTGTCGAACTTGAGACCGGGAGAGGTAAGAGGTACTTCAGGGGTAGGAGTGAAATCTTGTAATCCCTGGGGGACCATCTGTGGCGAAGGCGTCTTACCAGAACGGGTCTGACGGTGAGGGACGAAAGCTGGGGGCGCAAACCGGATTAGATACCCGGGTAGTCCCAGCCGTAAACGATGCTCGCTATGTGTCAGGTACGGTGTGACCGTATCTGGTGCCGTAGGGAAGCCGTGAAGCGAGCCACCTGGGAAGTACGGTCGCAAGACTGAAACTTAAAGGAATTGGCGGGGGAGCACTACAACGGGTGGAGCCTGCGGTTTAATTGGATTCAACGCCGGAAAACTCACCGGGTGCGACAGCAATATGTAGGTCAGGCTGAAGGTCTTACCTGAATCGCTGAGAGGAGGTGCATGGCCGTCGTCAGTTCGTACTGTGAAGCATCCTGTTAAGTCAGGCAACGAGCGAGACCCGTGCCCACAGTTGCCAGCATACCCTTCGGGGTGATGGGTACTTTGTGGGGACCGCCGCTGCTAAAGCGGAGGAAGGAGCGGGTTACGGTAGGTCAGTATGCTCCGGAACTCCCGGGCTACACGCGGGCTACAATGGTTGGGACAATGGGAATCAACACCGAAAGGTGAAGGCAATCTCCTAAACCCAATCGAAGTTCGGATTGAGGGCTGCAACTCGCCCTCATGAAGCTGGAATCCGTAGTAATCGCGTTTCAACACAGCGCGGTGAATACGTCCCTGCTCCTTGCACACACCGCCCGTCAAACCATGCGAGTAAGGTCTGGGTGAGGGCATGTTTATGACATGTTCGAACTTGGGCTTTGCAAGTGGGGTTAAGTCGTAACAAGGTAGCCGTAGGGGAATCTGCGGCTGGATCACCTCCTAATAACCGTACACAAAATTGTGTACAAAACCCTCACTGCCGGTCGGAGATCATAGAATATCAGGATCAATACCCTTTTAGTTTTTCAGATTACATCAGTAGAATATGGATGATTACGTTACCTACCAGACTGCTGGTGCTGATACCGGAAAAGTAGAGATCGCATTGCAAAGGATCGTGGAACTTTGCAAAGGGACATTTGACTTCAGAAACACCATAGGAAAACCTGCAATCCCGATAGGACATTTCTCAGGGGTTATTGATATAGGGGATGGCAGAGCGCTGGCGATCAAGACCGATGGAGTCGGGACAAAGGTCTTTATCGCGCAGGAGATGGAAAAATACGACACAGTCGGCATCGATTGCGTTGCCATGAATGTAAACGACATACTCTGCGTCGGTGCTCTACCGATCTCGATGGTCGATTACATAGCAGTGCAAGAACCTGATCCCGATCTTCTCGAAGCGATCGTGAAGGGCGTGGTGGAAGGATGCAGGCGGGCCGGGGTAACGCTCTCTGGCGGAGAGATCGCGATCATGCCGGAGATGATCAGAGGACCTCGAGAGAACCGGGGTTTCGACCTCGTAGGGATGGGGGTTGGCATTGTTTCGAAGGATAAGATCATCACTGGCGATACAATCGAAGAAGGGGACGTGATACTCGGTCTTGCAAGTTCAGGCGTCCATAGTAATGGGATGACGCTTGCAAGAAAGGTTCTTCTGGGCAAATTTGGCGCGGATGAGTATGTTGACGAACTTGGAAGACCGCTTGGCGAGGAACTGCTCGAACCGACGAATATCTATGCAAGAGAGATTACGGAGATGCTCGATTCCGGTCTGGATCTGAGATCGCTTGCCCACATAACAGGCGATGGGTTCTTGAATCTCAGGAGAGTTAGCAGGGACTGCGGGTTCAAGATCGATAATCTACCCAAAACTCCCCCGGTGTTTGAGTTGATCCGGAAACACGGGCCTGTGAGTGCGGCAGAGATGTATCAGGTCTATAACATGGGGATCGGGTTCTGCATCGTTCTGCCCGCGGATGAGGTAGATTCCGCGGTGCATATCGCAGAAAAACACGGTAAGGACTGCTACGAGATAGGCAGCACATTTAAGGATCCCGCTAAGACCGTGATTCTCGAAGGGGCGCGTCTGCGAAGTGCGGGCAGCCAGTTTGTGGAATATTAAACGAGTACCTCTCGAATCTCCTGGCGCGCGGCAAACATCTCTATCATGACCTCATCCTCCTGATCCGCGGGCGGTTCGGCGAAGATCCAGACCTGATCCTCGCCGCCATGCACGATTCTTGGACATGCAAGCATATCCGTGCTCGACATTCGGTATGCAACCTCAACTCCACTCGGTGCGATCCATGCGCGTGTATCTGCAAGTTTTAAGATCAGTTCAGCCCAGTCGAACACGTGTTTTGTTCTAACAATAGCGCTCAGATGCACACGCTCTCCGGAAACCTGCTTCTCGACATCTCTTCTGAACCGCGCGTATGAAGGGTCGCCCAGATCCACCGACTCCGCGCCCTTCTGTATGAAACGCTCTGCCACATCCGGGAAGAACGGGGCAAGATTGCGGTCATCGGGTTGCTTTGTTGCGAGCGACACCCCGATAAACGAGAAAGCGCTCAGCGATACCGCTATGAGGACGCCATGCTCGATCAAAAATGGTGATATGTCGGCGAGGTTTCCGAGGTATGTGGCCTCCGCGATGATCAGTCCGATCTGGGTGGTGCCGCCGATTACGAGTCCTGCAAGTGCTCCTTTCGCGGTTGCGCGTCTCCAGAAGAGCGCGCCCATGATCGGGAAGAAGTACGATGATGTGCCGATGACGGTTGCCATGATGACCGCGTCCAGTATCGTCTCGACGTGCATCGAGATTGCGGCAGAGATTACAAGCATCGCGACGATGAGCGCGCGGTTCACGATCCGCATCTCTTTCATCGTCGCATCCGGCTTGATGAACCGCTGGTAGATGTCTCTTGATATGCAGGATGCGCCTGAGGTTGCAAACGTGTCTGCGCAGGACATTGCGGCTGCGGCAAATCCTATTGCAATTACAGCGATTGCGACTGGTGGGAATGTGTCCTGTATGAATATGAGGTAGAGTTGTTCGGCACCGTGCAGGTCTGCCGGTACCTGATACATCGCATTAAGCCCGATCGCTGCAAGGAAACAGGCAAAGAATACGGCAGCGATCAGCACTGAACCGAGCATCATGCCGTACCGCGCCGATTTCACGTCCCTTGCCGCCCACACACGCTGCCACGGGTCCTGTTCCGTGATCCATCCCGGAAGCATCGCGATCATCATAATAAACACTCCAACGATCCCGCCGAGTGCAAAGATATCCCAGAAACCGGCATCCATCCCGGTAAATAGATCAGATACGGCCACGCCTGTATTCTGCGCCGGAATGTAGAGTGCTGCAGCCCCGATCAGGATTGCAAGCGCGGCAAGGAAGACGAACTGGATCGCATCGGTCCATATCACCGCCCGAAGGCCGCCAAGTGTCACATAGAGCGAGATTGCAACCACCATGATCAACACGGCATATATCTGTGGGATACCGTAGAATACGGAGAGTACGTAACCGAACCCCTTGAAATCGGTGACCGCAAAGAGGATCATCACGATCGTGATCGCTATCGCAATCGGCGCACGCAGCAGGGGACCGTACCGAAGTTCGATCAGTTCCGGCTGGGTCAGTGACGGGAGGCGCTTGATCCGCGGGACGAGGAGCGCAATTGCAGCAAGCGCGATGATATTTGGTGCAACAAAGATCCAGATCGATCCTGTGCCAATGAAGAGGAACATTCCGGTGACGAGGAATAGGGCTCCCGCAGTGAGCCACGACGCCGCGGCAGACATCCCGATGTTCCCTGCCCCGATCTCTCGCCCTGCAATCCAGAAATCGGTCATCGTCCGCTGCTTCTTTGCGAAATGCCACCCGACAGCGATCAACGCTGCGACATATATTATAAGTAGTGCTATAAATGTATACATTATCTCACCGGGGTCAGTTTAACGTCCTTATATCTACGTTTGAGAGATCGAGTTCGATTACATATATATCTGTCGCCACTTCCTGTTTATAGCAAATTTGCAGGGACTTACTGCGAGATTCTATTAAAACATCTCGTATAAACGCACCGCTGGACCCAATATTGGCATTGCCACCGGCAGCCAGAATGTCTCTTCATCTCAATAAGGTCAGTTTAACGTCCTTGTATCCGCGTCTGACATCCGGTTCGATCACATATACACTCGTCGTCGGCTTCTCGCCATAGAGTATCATTGTGTCATTATATTTATTGAGTCTCATATGGATATCTGAGATGTTCGCAAGCGTTTTTTTGATCTCGGGAGCGAGGCTGTGTTTGCATATCGCTATCGTCAGGATCTTATTCGCAGCGGTGTACTTCTTGTCCGAGAGGATCGTCCTTTTAAGCGCCTGCATACCGAGCATCGTCTCAAGAATCTCGTAATCCACGATCTTCACGACGTCTCCGCCTCGCTCTGCCCGCAGTTTCGCAAGCTCCTGATCCAGTATATTGAAGTTGCTTGAGAAGCGTTCCTTGTCATAAGCCACGACGAAATCCTCGGTCACTGGCTCTTCGGGATTCTCTTCGGTCACGACCCGAAATGAGTTCAATTTGTCGCTCAACCCGTACTCGAAGACGTTGTTCTTGACCTCGCTTGGGCCTGCGCCGCTGACCGAGAGTATGACCGCGCTACCGTTCTGGCTCACAATGTTTGCAGCGGTCAGCATCGGCAGGGTGTAAAAGAAGTTATCGACATTCTCACCCGTTTCCAGCAGGATATAACTCCCGATCCGGTATCCTCCGAATATCTCATCCAGATCACGGTTTCCGGTCGAATAGTGTGTCTTGGTATTCGGGATCGGCTCAAACGGCAGGTACTCTTCCGGATACATGACATCAAACGCATTGAAACTGTGGAATCGCCCGTTTTTCAGAGTGAACAGGTAATTTGGCTGGTTTATAGCGGTACCGCGTAGTTTATCGACGGACAGCATCCGCATACGTCTGCCATCACGATCCATCTGGTGCAGCGAGATCACGCCATCTGCGAGATAGTCGATCTCAGTCTTCTCCATCTTCTCAAGGACGATGACGACCTTGGTATGTGCAGGTTCGATCAGGCACCGGTTGATGAGACCGACAAAAAACTTTTCACCCACTTTATATTTATCGCACAACCCTTCGATGCTGTCCAGCACGAGCAGTGATTTTTCAGGCAGGAACGCATCAACCCGGTCACAGACCTGGTCAAATTCGGTTATATCAGTCCGGTCGGGATCGTCAAGCATCCCGTACATCTCGAAAGCATCCCTTTCGACACGCAATTCCGTATCATCCTCTTTCTTAAAGAATTTGTCCCAGAACGTGTCTTTCGATTCGATGACATTGATCTCCTCGTGCCTCTGACGCAATCGTGGAAAATACCGGTAGACTGCATCGGTTGTCGACCTTGTGGTAAGATACATGGGATTGCAATCCAGGAACGCATCCATCAGTTCAAGTGTCAGAATGGATTTGCCAGTACCCGGATTTCCCTGTATGATCAGTGAACTGCCCCCCTCATGAGACAGAAAATTCTTTATCTCTTCTGGAATCATGTACTGCTATATATGTCTTGATTCTTAATAACTTTTTGGATTTCACGGGACCGCCAACTTGTCGTTGTGCTTGTACCAAACATGGATGCAAAAATAGATGAATCGCACGAATCCTTAAGAATTCGCCGCATCACACGTCGCCAAAGTCAACATCGAGAACCGGGAGTTTTCTCCGCGCTCCATAAGCATCATAGCACGTCCAGCTATGCTCGTTGTACGGGAAACCGGCGATGATGTGGCAGTTGCCGGTCCGTGTAAATAAGGATAGGTCATGTTGCGAGGGTCTGGTATTCGGTGTCGGGTGGCTATGCACCGAGCCTGCGACTGAGATCATCGGCAGCATGTAGATGTGCATGACCGCGCTCACCTCGGATGACTCGGTTCCTGGCAGCACGACCACTTCGGTGATGATCCCATCCTCTGCGCGCAACAGTCCTGCAAATTCGTTCGGCGCAGTGGATTTGCTCACTTCGAGTATGAACTCGAGTGTCTCACGTGCGATTCCCCTGATCTCTTTTGCTCGCATCTCTACGGACCCGCCGGGATTCGAACCCGGGACGTCCGGCTTAGAAGGCCGGCGCTATATCCTGGCTAAGCCACGGGCCCTTGGCTTCGGATATGTATGTGAATCGGTGCTGGTGTTAATAAACCCTGTCACCCGGCTTTCCACCGGGACTGCCAACTTGCCCCACTTACCTTGATGCTTGTACTGAACATGGATGCACACAAATGGACAAATCCCTGAATTGCGACCCACAAGTTACCTAAGCATGTATCTGCACCGGCAGATTCCGAAACGAATCAACAACTCGCCTGGACAACGCCTCACTCTTATCAACAGACGTCATCATCGTATCTGCACGCACGATCTCGACGCCACCGTCGGTGCCGATCTCGATGTCATCCCTGTCGATTATAAAGACGTCCGGAAGATCGCCCAGAAGATCGCGATAACATTCGAGCACGCCTGCCGAGGATACTTCGTATCCGCACGCATGCATGAGTCTTCCGGCAGGTCCGCTGACCGGCGCATCGCCGATGATCGGGCTTATCGCAACCACCCTCTTCTCGCGCAGGATCTCACGCATCCCCGGCATCCTCAGTATCGGACCGATGCTTGTTATCGGATTGCTCGGACCGATGATGACCGAATCGTCGCCATCAATGGCAGAGAGCACTGCATCAGACGGCGCGGCGGCGTCGATGTCGTGGATGTTTACGCCGAGCACGTCAGGACTGCCTCCATGCGTGATCCAGTACTCCTGAAAGTGCATCTCGCATTCCGGCGTGGTGATGTGTGTTGCAACCGGGTGGTCGGTCATCGGAAGAATGCTGGCTCGTATGCCGGATGAGCGCGCCAGTTCACGGATCGCTTCTGTCAGGGTGCGCCCCTTTCGGATCAGGTCTGACCGCAGGATGTGGGTCGCACGATCCTTATCTCCGATCCGCATGATTTCAGGGTGCCCGGCTCGTTTCAGCGAATCGTTGGTTGTGAAGGTGTCGTCGCGGATCCCCCACCATTTTGCGGTATCGATTGTGTCTGCAAACAGGTACAGGACTGTGTCGATGTCAGGGCAGACGAGATTTCCTGAGACCCACGTATCCTCTGCCGTGTTCACGATCACCGTGATCTCCTCTTCCGGGATGACCTTTCTCATCCCTGCAAGGAGTTTCGGTGTTCCGGTTCCGCCTGATAGTATGATCATTTTGGTTATCCGGTTGGCTGGATCTGGTGATATTGTTTTCGGGGGCGGGGTGGTCGCGCTGATGATGACGATTTCCAGAGATCGAAGAGCGCAGACAGAACACCACAAAACAAGCGTTTCACTGGAGCAGTTCCAGAACGCTCGAACCAGCGACCGCCTCAGACACGATACGTGCGACATCGAGCCGCGCTTCATTCTCATCCACCCTCGCAACCGCCGCTGCGGTCATCGGGCGGTCCGGCACGGCAGCGCACTCGATTGCTGGCTTCTCTGTCCGAAACGTGCCTATCCGGGTTGCACGGTCGATGATCTCTCTCTTATCCATCCCAATGAGCGGATGGTAGATCGGCATCCCGAGTCCGTGCATCTCTGCAAGCATGTTCTGTGAGGTCTGGGATGCGACCTGTCCGAGCGACGAACCTGTAACGACGCCGCACGCGTCTTCCTTCTCTGCGACCTGCGCCCCGATCCGGTACATCATCCGCTTGCAGATCACGCAAGTGATGCGCGGATCGCAGCGGCTTGTGATCTCGCGAAGGACCGCTCCGTAAGGAACCCTGTACGCGGTCATATCGGAATAACTCCACTCGAAAAGCGAGTTTATGCTCTGTTCAGCAAGTTCTCTGCTTTTTGGGTCTGTAAACTCCTCGAGATCAAAGTAGAGCGGGATGACTTCGGCCCCCCGTCTCATCAGCATCCACGCGGCAACCGGCGAATCGATGCCTCCGGATACCAGCGCAATCATCTTTCCTTGCGTGCCGTACGGAAGACCCCCGACTCCGGCAGCGATCCTTGTGTAGAGATAAGCGTGCTCCTGCCGCATATCAACAAATATCTCCCGATCCGGGTTCGTGAGATCAACCTTTGCCGAGGTGCACCCCACGACCGAATCCCCGCAAGCGATTGCAAGATCGATCGATGTGAAATCATGGACCCCTGATCTGGATGCACGGATCGCAAATGATTCTCCGTTCTTGATCAGGTCTTTTCCGATCTCTGCCGCGGTCTCTGCCGCGTTTTCGAGCGTTGCACCGGCTGTGATCGCAGGACTTGCCGATGCCGTACCAAAGACGCGGGAGATCACATCTGAGGCACCCCGATCGCTCGTATGCACAAAGATCCTGCCCCATTCCCGTGTGACCCCTGAATATGCTATGTCATGCCTCGAGAGCGCTATTTTGATCCTGCTGATTAACACATCCTCAAACCGCCGCCTGACAGGAGGGCTCTTAAGTGCGATCTCATCGTACCTGACGATGACCACGTCACAAGTATTATCGCTCACGGTAACCAAGCACCTCGATCGATCTTGTAAGGTCGGTTCTGGACACAATGCCTGTGATCGACCCCTTATCCTGCACCAGCAACTGCCCGACGTTTTCTACAGACATCATCTTGAGTGCATCCATGGCATCGGCGTCCTCCGGGATGAAGCTGACATTATTCGCCATCACCTCCCGCACCAGCACGTTGCCATGCTCGCTCATCGGAACACTCCGAATATCGGTAAACGTCACGATTCCAACAATCTTTCCGGTAAATTGATCTACGACCGGGTATCCGAGATGTTTCTTCTCAAACATCAACCTGAGAAGTTCTGAGATGGACAGGTTATCCTGCACATACGCGATCTCGCTGGTCATTAGGTCTCTCACACTGATGCCTTCAAGCGTCACCGAGACCTCTGCGTACTTCTTTTCCTCTGATGCCCCGATATAGATGAAGAAAGCGATCAGGATGAGCCAGATAGAGGCAAACAGTCCCAATACGCCCATCACAATAGCAAACATCTTCCCGATATTCACCGCCTTTCTCGTTGCCTGAAGATACGGCATCCGCCCGGCATACCATGCCCGTAGCACCCGCCCGCCATCCATCGGGAACGCTGGGATCAGGTTGAAAGCAAATAATATGATGTTAATATATGCAATCGACCATAAAAAACGGGAAATATGTGAAATCGCGGAGATCTGCACTATGTCGTAGATACCAAGTCCGAGGTACGCCAGATAACATAAGACCCCTATCGTGAGCGATACCAGAGGACCTGCTATCGAGATCCGCATCTCGGCACGCGGATCGCGCGGGACCTCCTCCATCGCTGCGATGCCGCCGAGAAGGATCAGCGTGATGCTGCGAATCCCGATCCCATACTTCATCGCAACCCACGAGTGCCCGAGTTCGTGCAGCAGCACGCAGGAGAATAAGAGGATGGTCAGGGTCAGCGCGAGTGCATATCTGAGCGAGGTAGACGCCACATCAGCGAATCCGAATACAGCATCATTCGCGAAGATGACCGGAAATAGTACGAGAACCAGCAAGAAAGAGATATGAATCTTGATCGGTATCCCCATAACCTTCCCTATCTGGATTGATGTTTTCATGATTGTTCCAGCGTCTTTGTCTCTATTAATTGTCCGTATCACGCAAAAGTATATATCCTTTTAGTTCATTCTATCATATACTAAACACTATAGGGAGGGATTGAATGCACGCAGAACTGACATCACTATTCGGGCTCAACGTATACACTGATAAGGGATTGTATGTAGGAAATGTGAACGATGTCGTAATCGAGACGACTGATAGACTGGTAACCGGTCTTGCACTCACCAAAGTCAATCAAGAACTGTTCGATGTGAGCCGGGAAGGGGTTATCCTGCCGTATCGGTGGGTGCTTGCGATTGGCGATATCGTCCTCGTGAAACAGGTCAATCGACTGGCAAAGAAGGATGAGAGTGAGTGATTTCGGGGATCACGAGATATATGCTGACCTGAGAGCAACTCCGCCAGTCATCATCAGGGTAGATGGCAGGAGCTTTAAGAATCTCCTGCAAAGGCACAGGTTTGAGAAGCCGTTCGATAGCCGTTTTGCATCCGCGATGGCCGATGCAACAGAATCATTCTTCCAACAAAGTGGGCTTTATCCGGTAGTTGCGTACACCTTTTCAGACGAGATTAACATCCTTTTCAGAGACGCACTGCCGTTTGATGGCAGGATTGAGAAACTCGTCTCGGTCGTGCCGAGTTACATATCAAGCGCGCTTACCCGGTCCCTCAACTTGCCCCCTATCGCATTCGACGGTAGGGTGGTACCGCTGCATCCGGGGCAGATCATCGAATACCTGGTCTGGCGGCAGGCAGAGGCGTGGCGGAATTGCATCAATGGTTATGGGTATTACACGCTCCGGTCGAAGGGCTTATCAGGAAAGGATGCCGCATCGAGGATGCTTGGCTTGCGAGCATCCGATATCCACGAACTGTGCTTCCAGCACGGGATCAACCTCGACAAGGTGCCTCTCTGGCAGAGGCGGGGTGTTCTGGTGTACTGGGAGGAATATACGAAGCCCGGTTATGATCCGGTGCGCGATATCGAGGTGGTCGTGAACCGGAAGAGAGTCACGCAGAACTGGGACCTGCCGATCTTCGCGTCTGAGGAAGGGGGCGTGATGGTGCGGGGGCTGGTTGGGGGGTAAGAAACGTGTATTTATCTGAAGTTGCGACACCGGATATCCACAACTCGAATGACTTGACGGAGGACGGGAGATGAATGTAGAGGAGATCAAGAAGAAAGCCGTGCCGATACTCAAGAGATATGGTGTAGCAAGAGCAGGGGTTTTTGGATCGGTGGCAAGAGGGGACGCGGGCGCGGGCAGTGATGTGGATATTCTGGTGGAACTGCCAAAGGGTGCAAGTCTGCTGGACCTCGCAGGGCTTAAAATAGACTTAGAGGGAATGCTGGGGAACGAAGTTGATGTTCTAACTTATAATTCGATCTACCCACTTCTCAAAGAACGAATATTGCGTGAAGAGGTGGCAATATTATGAAAAAAGATCCAAAAATACATGTAGCATTCATTTTGGAGTGTATCGAGCTTGTTGAAGACTATTCAAAGGGGCTAACGGAAACAGAATTTTTAAACTCCACCCAACAGCAGGATGCTATTATCAGGAGAGTCGAGCTTATCGGTGAGGCAGTGAAGAATATTTCTCCAGAGGTAAAAGATAGGTACCCGGAGATTCCATGGAAGCGTATTGCCGGAATGAGGGATGTACTGGTTCACGATTATCTGGGGCTTGATCTGGAAATAACATGGAATGTGGCGCAGGTTGAGATCCCGGAGTTGAAGACGAAGATGCTGGAAGTTAGAAGGGATCTGGAGGCGGGAGATGCCTGCTAAAGGACATGGTAAGCTTGCCCGAGCATTCGAACTCTGGAACATAGGGAACTATGAGGCGGTAGCGTCAAAGAATTAATATCCACAATAGCGAGTTGATCAGGGTGTCACCACATCAAACCATGGACAAATACGAGAAGATAATCGGACTGGCAAAGCGGAGAGGTTTCCTCTGGAATTCCTTCGAACTGTACGGCGGAACAGCAGGTTTTTATGATTACGGCCCTCTTGGCGCGATGCTGAAGCGCAGGATCGAGGATATCTGGCGGAAGATGTATGTGATCGAGGAGGGTTTCTACGAGATCGAGACCCCGACCATCGGGATTGCTGCGATCTTCGATGCGTCCGGGCACACCAGAGGATTTTCAGACCCGATGATCGTCTGTTCTAGTTGCGATCACGCATTCCGTGCGGATCACCTGATCGAAGGCATCGTTGAAACTCCTGATGCACTGCCTGCATCAGAGATCGAGCGGCTGATCGATGAACACGGCATAAAATGCCCGCAATGCGGCGGCGTCGGGACATTCGGGGATGTTTCCAGTTTTAATCTGATGTTCAAGACAACGATCGGACCAGGTGCAGAGCGGGTCGGCTATCTCCGGCCAGAGACTGCTCAGGGGATGTTTGTTGATTTTGAGCATCTTTTCAGGTTTTATCGGGAGAAGCTCCCGTTCGGAGTCACGCAGATCGGAAAAGCATACCGAAATGAGATTTCTCCGCGTCAGGGCGTTATCCGGCTCAGGGAATTTACGCAGGCAGAAGCAGAAATTTTCATCAACCCAACTGAAAAAAATCATCCGAGATTCTCTATGATCGAGGATACGGTTCTCAGGTATTACCCTGCCTCACATCAGCGCGTCTCGCATCCGGCACGCGAAGATGATGGCGGCATCATCGAACTGACCGCAAGGGACGCGGTGGGCCGGGCAATCGTTGCGCACGAGTTCCTCGCTTACCATCTCGTACTCACGCACCGCTTCCTGGTGCGCGTGGGCGTCGATCCTGCGCGCCTGCGGTTCAGGCAGCATCAGCCCGATGAGATGGCGCACTATGCTGTCGATTGCTGGGATGCCGAGGTTCTGACCGACCGGTTCGGCTGGGTCGAGATCGTCGGGATCGCTGACCGCACCGACTACGACCTGTCATCACACGCGGAGCACTCAAAGAAGGATCTTTCCGTTCTTATCGAGTACGACACCCCAAAACAGGTCGAACGGATCGTGGTGAAGCCGGATATGAGCGTGATAGGTCCGCTCTACAAAGGAAAGGCAGGCAAGGTTCTTGCAGCGCTCATTGGTTTGGGGGAAGAGGATCTCAGGGGTGACGAGATCAAAATCGAGATCGATGGTGAGATCGTTCTGATCCCGCGGGACCTGGTCGAATACGAGACCGTAATCGAGGAGGTTCGCGGCGAACGGGTCATTCCGCATGTGATCGAGCCGTCGTTCGGCATCGACCGGATCATCTATGCCGCGCTCGAACACTCGTTTTCAGAGGAACTTGTGGAAGGCGTTACCCGAAACGTGCTCCACCTTCCGGCAGAGGTTGCGCCTGTGCAGGTTGCGGTGCTCCCACTTCTCACGCGGGATGAACTGATCACACCCGCGCTTGCGATCGCGGGGACGCTTCGGGAAAACGGGGTTTTCGTGAGTTATGATGATTCCGGGACGATCGGGCGGAGATACCGCAGAAATGATGAGATCGGGACTCCTTTTTCAGTAACAATCGACTATGAGACTCTGGATGACGATACCGTAACGATCCGCGATCGGGACAGCATGTCACAGATCCGGGTGCCGATTGGAGAACTTGCAGGGACGCTTCATGCGATGATCGGGCACGGTTTTTCGGCTACTACTACTCAATCGTCTCAGTAAGCGAGATTCCAAGTACGCGTTCGAGTTTCTTTCGAACGCTGTCCTCGGGTCTTAAGTCTTCGCGCTCTAACTTCTTGATGAGCGATGATTTCTCCCTTATCTCAAGCGCCAGTTCTTCCTGGGACATGCCGCGCGCTTCGCGAGCGCGCCTGATCGCAAAGCCATAATCGGACAGCAGTTCATCGGTCATCTGATCGAACATATCCGGGCGCCTCCGCGACCCGGTACGGAACGTGATGCCTGCTGGAACCCTACCTGCCGGCACCTTACCCATCTTCCCTGCTGCCACTTTTCCAGTTCCAGCGGCAGTGGCTTTTGGCACCTGCTTGACCTCGTGCCCGTATTTTGCACAAGCGTCGCAGACGTTTAACTCGGTACCCTCGAGGATCACCCGATGCGCTTTTCCGCGGATGTTGCTTCCGCATATTTCGCATTGCATAGGAATAGCGTATCAGCCCATCTTCCATAAAGGTTTATGTGTTGTCAGGATATTCAGTCTTATAATGGATTTGGAAATGGACGCTGATGCGGATATAGATTCAACAGAGTTCTCCAAGTATGTCGTGGACCGCATGCAGCAACTCGAATTGAAAAATAACCTGCTCGAGAAGCAGTACCAGAAGGTCGAGACTGAAAAGCAGCTTGCTGAAGACCAGCGATTGAAGTACGAGCGCGAGCTCAGGAAACTGCGGAGTGAACTTGATAAACTAAAAACAACGCCGCAGCTGGTCGGAACGCTCGTAAACATTCTCGATGAGGGCAAATCGATTGTGCGGTCGAGCACAGGTCCAGAATTCATCGTAGGGAGTTCCCAGTTCATCAAAGACGGCGAACTCAAACCCGGTGTGCAGGTTGCGCTTAATAAGGAGCATCTGTCGATCGTTGCGGTCATCCCCAGATCAGAAGACCCCTTGGTGCAGGCAATGGAGGTCATAGAATCGCCTGACATCGATTACGACCAGATCGGGGGGCTTGATAAGCAGATTGAGGTGCTCAGGGGTGCTGTGGAATTTGCACTCACCAAACCAGAGATATTCGAACGCATCGGCATCGATCCGCCGAAAGGCGTTCTACTGTTCGGTCCACCAGGCACGGGAAAGACCCTTCTCGCAAAAGCGGTCGCCACCCGGACTGATGCCACATTCATCCGCGTGGTCGGTTCGGAACTCGTTCAGAAGTACATCGGCGAGGGCGCGCGTATGGTGCGTGACGTATTCGAGATGGCGCGGAAAAAAGCGCCAGCGATCATATTCATCGACGAACTGGACTCGATTGGAGCGGTACGGCTCGACGATGCCAGTTCCGGCGGAAGGGAGGTCCAGCGCACGCTCATGCAACTCCTATCAGAGATGGACGGATTCAATTCGAGAGGTGACGTCTGCATCCTTGCAGCAACCAACCGGTGGGATATACTCGATCCCGCGCTCGTCCGTGCAGGACGTTTCGACCGGCTGGTCTACGTGCCCATGCCGGATCGTGAAGCATGCGTCAAGATCCTGCTCATCCATACAGAAAAGATGCGGCTTTCCGACGATATCGATTTTGATCGTATTGCGGCACTGGCAGATGGTGCAAACGGCGCTTCTTTGCGGGCGATCGCGATGGAAGCTGGCATGTGTGCGGTGCGGGAGGATGCGGATGCGGTACACCAGAAGGATTTCGAGGATGCAATCAAGCACATAATGAACCCCGAGGGCATGGTAGACCGGTATTCAGAAGGCATGTTTGCATGAAAGAGGTACGGGAATGATATCAATCTCAAAAGAAAAATTGGAAAGCGGAAGTGTCGAGACGGTGATAGATTGATCGGTATAGATGACCCTGTTGTGCACCAGTATCTGGTAAAGATTATTGGGGCGGACGGCGTAGCGATCCTCGAGAAACTGCCTGCCGGCGAGATCGTCGATGAGGTCGTTGCAGTAGAGATCGAGATGGATATAAACGTGATCCGGAAGACGCTCTTTAAACTGCACGAGAACCGGCTTGCAGGATATCGGAGAGAGCGCAACCCGGATACCGGCTGGCTAACATACCACTGGACGCTCCATCCGGAGAACCTCGATGACCGTCTGGATCTCGAGTTTGAGCGGTTGCTTGACCATTTAAAGAAGCGGCTCGAATTCGAGGTAAATGGCGTATTTTACATCTGCAACCACAAATGCGCGCGATTTCTCTTCGATACCGCATCTGAGACCGATTTTATCTGCCCGGTCTGCGGAGATGAGCTGTTTTACCAGGATAATGAGGAACTGGTGGATAAGTTATCTGAGAGAATCTCAGAGATGGAGTATGCTGTTCGGAAGTGATTTTTACAGATGTCTGATTATTTAGAAGAGACTGGAAAGACGAGAGACCGGTACAACCGCCTCGCATTGCTGTACGATCTCGATGATGTGTTGTGGCTCGGTTCAAAGCAGTATTCCCGGAAAAAGTTGATAAAAGCTACGAATCTTGGCGATTCCGGCATGGTACTCGACCTGACAAGCGGCACCGGAAGGAACGCAGGGCTTCTCGCCAGATGGGTCAAGAACGGGACTGTTATCGGGATAGATATCTCCAGAAATGTGCTGAAAGTCAATCGATTGAGAAACAGTAAGTACAAGAACCTTCATCGCGTGCAGGGGATGGTACAGTCGCTGCCTTTCAGTGATGAAACGTTCGACGCGGTATTCTGCACCTGCGGCATGGACACCATCGATGGACCTGAGATTGCGGTCTCTGAGGCACTCAGGGTTCTCAAAAAGAGCGGTACGATCAGTCTTCTACACTTGAAGAGTAACAAAGGACCAGTCGACGTTTTTAACTTTTTAAGCAGGTTTTATGCATGGGTCTGGCGTGCCGAGGGTGCCGACCTGCTCCCATACATGCAGAAGCAGGACATCGAGATGCTGGTGTACAAGGATTTCCAGATCGCAGAGGCGATCATTGCGAAGAAGTTGTGAATAGTTTGTACATGATGAGTATGACCAGCAGCAGGATCGCCGAGACTGTGCCGACGTAACCGGGCACCATATCAAAGAGCTTTAAGATTACGAGAATGAATGCGAGCGCGGCAACCACTTTCACGGCCGGATGGGCGGATATCTGCGACACTTCCCGGTGTCCCTTCGCATCCCCTCCCGGAACTGCAAGGCCCGGGTCTGCATCGATCTCCTGATACGGTTCTGCTATCAGGTCGATGTTGAAACTGTCTGTATTCGCGCCATATCCGGCAGTCACGGCGATGCTTCCGTGCCGCTGCGTCCGGATATGCACAATCGCATCCACGACTGTCTTGCCGACAGCGGCAAAATCATTGTGCAGGAACCTGACACAATCCTCGAGCTCATTGCTGGCAGTCAGATTTATCTGTGTTGGCGCGCCGTAGTTGCTGATCTCAATCGGAAATTTAACGTCCCTGCCGCGGGGCAGTACCAACTCAACGTTTTTGGTCTCGAATTCGATGGAATTGAATCGGGTTCGATTCAGGATAATTTGCTGAGAGGATTGTTTTGGCTGATCCATGTTACTCGCGGAGGTCTGGTGGGAGCATGTTTGGGATACCATCCTCGATCGGATAGTGCTCATCGCATTTCCCGCAATATAACGTGCCCGTGATTATCTCATCGGTCTCTTCGGTCACGTCCAGTTCGAGGTCGCCCTTGCATATCGGGCAGGCAAGAATGTCCATCAGTTCCCGTTTCATTAGTAGTTCACCGATCAGAATTGCGCCCGCATTTATTAAATCTTTTCTGGTGCGAGAGGTTCTTATGTGCGGCAGGTTCTGATCTGTATATGCAAAGAACCGCGGCAGAACGAATTTTTAGATGGATGGGCTCATATAAAGAGACATCCCCGAATGCGATGGTTGGGAACTTCGTATTCATGGATAGCTCAGTTTACGTGAGGTTTTGGGACGAGGTTAAACGTACCTGACAGCAGGAGGGCTGCCGGCGCTGTATGGTGCGACAGCCTCCGAGCTATCAGATTCAGATATCCTTCCTTACGTAACTGATGTTCCCTTTCTGCCAGTCATCCCATCCCGGCGCACACTCAGAGAGTGTTCCGGTAACCTCTTCAAGCAGTTCCGCAGGTATTCCGACCACGAGTTCGTCATCGGCAAGTCCAGCGTTCTTTGCCGCGCCATCGCACCCGATCGAGACGTTCACATTCCCTGAGATATACGGATAGGCTGTGGCGTCTGAGCACGTCGATTGGATGCCCGCGAAGTTTGCGTTGAACCGTCCGCCGTGCTGGTAGATCACTGCCTGAACGATCCTTCGTGCTGCAAGCACACCAGCCATGATCACGATCACGTCAGGTCTCGCACCATCGGGATCGGTCGGTGCCTTGTCAAGCGGTGCGACCACGGTTGCGACGGTCGATCCGGGTGCCGGTCTTGGCATGTGGTCGACCACACGCTTGGCAACGCCGAGCGAGACCTCCTTGTTCAGTTTGTAATGGTACAGCGCGCCAGTCTTTAAGATCGGACCGTAATCCATGAGCCCGATCGCTGTTGCGCCGCCCTTACAGGCGTGGGTGTCTGCGGTTGCAAGACTTGTGATGCCTTTGAGCCTGGCATCCTGAAGCATCTGACAGTACCGGCGAGGTTTTTCGACCTCGGTCAAGTCTTTTGGGATATCTTCCTCCCTCTTTATCAACGAAACCGCTACCGGCTTCCCTTTCAGTCCTAACAGGTCTACAAGTTTATCTGACATTTCTGCATAATCCATGCTAAAGCCTCCTCTGTAGATGTATGTGAATTTCAGTTCCCTGTCGGGATATAAATGTTGCCCGAGGGTGGGGGGTGCTACGGCTGGTGGTGTTGCAGGAGCTTACAATCACAGTCAGCGACGCATACGACCCGGCACAGCCCAAATCGGGATCGCGAGGGCGATGCGTGGATCTACGCTGGCACAAAGCTACCATTAATTCAGGAATTTCCGACCCCGATCCGCACATCGACCCCCATCCCGTGCTCGAATGCGAGCAGTTCGGATGCGCACAGTTTTGCCTGCCCTGTCGCAAGCAGGAGATCGTTCTCATCCACCACGAGCACCTCATCGCTGCTCCGGATCATCGGATCCACATCGGTGATGTGCCGTGCAAATGCAGTCTTCCCATCTCGAACGAAGGGCGCAGCATCGCTGTTCACAACGACGCGCATCTTGGGCTGTGGCAGGAATGCGTGCAGCCGGGACGCTCCGAGTTTTCCGAGCGTGAACATGTTATCGCTTGCACGGAGCGTTGTGATGCGCTCTTTACCCTGCAGCACCTGCCTGATCCTTCCAGTGGTGGACAAGCGGAAGGTCACGCCGTCAGGGAAGAGCGCGTCTCCTGCGCCGCGTCCGAACTGGTAGTCCGCGATGATTCGTGATTTTCTGAGGTGCGCATCCGAGGTCATCCCTGCTCCGCATACTCAACCATCGACTCAAAGATCCTGCGCCCGTCATCAGACCCGAGTATCGACTCAGATGCACGCTCAGGATGCGGCATCATCCCGAGGACATTTCCAGACCCGTTAACGATTCCGGCGATGTTCTCGACCGAGCCGTTCGGATTGGCGTAATCCGCGACATTTCCGTCCGGATCAACATACCTGAACACGATCTGATGGTGTGAATTCATATCCTGGAGCGCGGCATCGTCCGCGAAGAAATTGCCCTCTTTGTGCGCAACCGGCATCCTCACGATCTCGCCTTCCTTAAAACCCGATGTGAACGCGGTGTCTGTGTTTTCGACGCGCAGGTTCACCCACTTGCAGCAGAATTTCGGATACTCGTTCGTGCGAAGCGCACCCGGGAGAAGCCCTGACTCGGCAAGGATCTGAAATCCATTGCAGATCCCGATGACTGGCTTTCCACTGTCCGCGAGACGCCTCACCGAGCTCATGATCGGTGTTCGTGCCGCAATTGCGCCTGCACGCAGATAATCGCCATAAGAGAACCCTCCGGGGATTACGACGCCGTCATAACCCTCGATCGAGTCCTTGTACCACACCAGATCAGTGGGTACGCCGAGAAGATCATTCAAGATGTGATGCACGTCTGAATCGCAATTGCTGCCGCCAAACCTGATTACTGCAAACTTCATCGTATCACGATTGAGTAGTTGTGGATCACTGGATTTGCAAGCATCTTCCTGCACATCTCATCCACCATTCCGGTGGCGTCGTCGCTGTCATCTGCTTCCAGTTCAATCAGCAATCTCTTCGCTGCATGAGCGCTCTTGACCGCATAGCCCAGATGCGTAAGTGCACGCTGTATCGTCTCCCCTTCCGGATCGAGCATGCCCTGCTTCAGTTGTATGGTTATCTCGGCACAATATCTCATCGTGTATCAGATCAAACCGAAGTGATAAAAATGTATGGGTTTGAAGGGATGGTAACTTCTCTTCCTTTTTAAACGCGCATGACGTGATGCCCACCAGTCTGTCAGTCTGTTGTGCGGTGCCGGCACGGACGGGAATTATTATGACGGATGGGAAACACCCATATCTCAATGAAGAAAGGCATCGCAAAAGATGATTTGATCACTTATATCAATCAGAATAAAGAGGTTATACAATTCATCGCTTTGTTCATCACTTTCTGCACCGTTTTTTACCTCCTGTATTACCATTTCATGGATCGTTTCGCTTTCCTCGAAAACATCACCGCATCTATTCTTGGATTCTTGCTCCGCATATTCGGCATGGATGTCGTCGTAAGCGGAAACACCGTAACCATCGTTGGTCATATCACACTCAGGATCATTGATGAATGCACTGCCGTGTTCGGATCGATCGTATACCTCTCCTGCGTACTGGCATACCCTGCCGATGTCAAAAAGAAGGTTATAGGCATCGTTCTCGGTATTCCGTGCCTGTATGCGATCAATATGGTGCGGCTCATCATCCTCGCTTTTGTCGGGGTCTCAAGCCCGGGGATATTTGAGTTTGTGCACACCTATCTCTGGCAGACGATCTTCATCGTATTCGTGATCCTCATCTGGCTGGTCTGGGTGGACAAGGTGGTTAAATGAAGGATAAAATCAATTTTCTCGTTAGATTTTTAGTCCTGACCATTGTACTTTTTATAATCTGGATTCCGCTCGGCAAGATCTATCTGCTGCTGCTGGCAGGGGTATCTAAGTATGTGCTCTTGGTTATGGGGTATCATGCGACGCTGTCTGTGGATGGTGCGCCGGCATTCATCTGC
>QBUV01000060.1 GCA_013572355.1 Candidatus Methanogaster sp. | reverse complement strand
CGGTCAAGCCGTTTACAGGCATACCTATTGCGATCGCTGTCATGTATGCTTTCTGGAGCATATTCGGTTCGTTTGCAGGATTTTTCACAGACGGATTTTTTGTCAGACTATTTGATGCATACTGGCTGCCATGGCTCCAGGAAGTATTCCCTGGACAGGGGGGATGGCTATATGCCATCATGGTCGATGCCGGTGGCATTGAGGGCGGTGAGTTCGTGCTTTCTGATAACTGTCTGGAATCGTTCGGTGTGCTGACATCAGGCATATTCGTTGCAATAGGTGTTGTTCTGCCTGCGATAGTCATATTCTACCTGATGCTTGCGCTACTCGAGGATATCGGGTACATGCCGCGGCTTGCTGTCCTCATCGATACTATGCTGCACAAGATCGGTCTGCACGGGTATGCGATCGTGCCAACGATCCTCTCGCTCGGGTGCAATGTGCCAGGTGTTACTGCGACAAGAATCCTTGAGACGAAGAAGCAGCGTTTCATCATGATGACGCTCCTTGCCATATTCATCCCATGCGGCGCCCAGATCGGGATTATGCAGGATGTAGTCCCGGGTCTTATGGGCTGGATTTTGCTATATCTGATTATTGGGTACTTCATCTTCGGTTACATCTTAAACAAGATCGTTCCCGGAAAAGCTCCTGAGTTTTTGATCGATGTGCCGCCGTACCGGAGACCGATGCTGAGTAATATTGGAAAGAAGGTGTGGGGAAGGATCGCAGGATTTTTCAAGGTTGCAATCCCCTTCGTACTGCTCGGTGCTGCCATAGTGGGCGTTCTCTACCAGCTAGGAGTCATCCGGTTCCTGGGTGATACGTTCGCTCCGGTCTTTGTAGTCTGGTTCGGCGTACCAAAAGAGACTGCAGGTCCGCTCATCGCTGCGTTCCTTAGAAAAGACCTTGCGGTTGCGCAACTTTCTGTAATCGAGATGACAAAGTATCAGATGATTACAGCCGTCGTGCTCGTCTCGATCTACTTCCCGTGCGTTGCAACGTTTGCGATGATGTTGAAAGAGGGCTGGAAAGAGCTGCTTGGAGCAATGGCTGTTCTTACTGTGGTCGTATTCGCTTATGGTGGACTGATACACCTGATAGGAATACTCCTGGGGGTGGCATAGATGTTTGGGAAATCATCTGTTGCACCAATCTACTTTGCCATACT
>QBUV01000061.1:224-1191 GCA_013572355.1 Candidatus Methanogaster sp. | reverse complement strand
TGGCGGATGTCGACGCCATCAAACCGAATAGAACCGCCCGTGATATCGTAAAAGCGGGGGAGCAGTTTCATGAGCGTGCTCTTGCCTCCGCCGCTGAATCCGACCAAGGCAATCATCTCGCCTTTGCGGACCTTCAGATTGATCCCTTTTAGGACCTCTATTTCCGGCTTGTACGCGAAACGGAGGTTCTCGAAGGTGATTTTTTCTTTCAGACGCGGCAGTTCAACGGGCCGGGGCGCTTCCACGACATCGGGCCGCGCGTCGATGAACTCGAACACGCGTTCCGCGCTTGCCACACTCGTCTGAATCTGGTTGTTGACCGATGAGAGCTTCCTGACAGGGTCGAGCATCATTGCAAACGCCGCCACCAGCGCGGCCACGTCGCCTTGGCTGGTCGTGCCATCGGCCACGCGCTTCATCGCGAACATCACCAGCGCCGCGACGCCTATAACAAGCAGAAATTCGACAATAGGGCCGATGGCCGCGTCGACCTTCACCATCTTAACCAGGAATTTGCGCAGTTTGCCGAACTCCGCATTGCTGCGCTCAATCTCATAGTCTTCCATGCAGAAGCTTTTTATGATCGCGATACCCGTGAACGTTTCCGAGGCGACCTTCGCCATGGACGCCACTTTTTCAAGTGATCGCTTCACACTCTTCTTGAACTTGCGCCCCAGCTTAATGATCGAGATCGCTACCGGAGGCAGCACACACAGTCCCACCAAGGTAAGCGCCGGATCCATGCTGAGCGCCACAGCAAGCAACGACAACGCTTTGATTGGTTCGCGCATCAGTTTTACAAACACTCCAGACAGACCGCGGTTCACCTGGAAAATGTCGTTAGCAAAACGCGCCACCAGTTCGCCGGAACTGTGGCGCTCAAAAAACGGCAGAGAAAGGCCGATAAGGTTGCCGTGCATCTCACGGCCCAATTGTATGGAGATGCTGGCCCCAATTGTTCCTGCCA
>QBUV01000061.1:0-214 GCA_013572355.1 Candidatus Methanogaster sp. | reverse complement strand
GTGATGCATGCAATTTTTACTGTCCGCATAGGCTTATCACGCATACCCGAGATAAGTGAGACCACCCCGGCGCGCACCTCGGCGTCGTCTTTGCCGTGAAGAAACCGCGTCGTCTTCAGCGCCTTCTGCGCCATCGGGGCGTAATCCTCCCCCAACGCATTAACGACGCGCGCCTCAAGTTGTGCCTCGGTCTCCTCAGTTCCGGTTTCCGACA
>QBUV01000062.1 GCA_013572355.1 Candidatus Methanogaster sp. | reverse complement strand
AACTTGAGTCCTCGCTGATCATCACTTCGCTGGCACCCGTTGCACCAAGCGTAAGCACAACGAATTTGCTGTATGTGTATGTCTTGCCGTTATTAATCAGAACGCTTGTATCGGTCGGCGCTGTTTTGTCACTGATGATACTAAACTGCGAAGCTGCTGTGTTACCGTTGTCTGCGATATCTACCGCTGCGCCGCCCGCAATATCTACCGTAACCGTGCCGTCTGCTGCCGGAGCGACCAATGCCGTATACACTGCTCCGCTTCCGCCGAAGCTGCCGACAGCTCCGTTTCCAACCGTAATATCTGATATGCTAAATCCGGTTACATCTTCACTGAACGTCATGGTTATCGAAATCGTCACTGCATTCGTCGGACTTGTCTCATTGCTGATAATCGTGACAGTCGGGACGGTGGCATCAAATTCTATCGTATCGCTTATCGCTGTCGATTCGTTGCCTGCGGCATCTTTATACTTTACATACACCGTTTTTGTGCCGTCGCCGCTGCTCAGCGTAAAGCTCTTACTTGTCGCATATGCTTCGTAGCTCGCGCCGCTAAAGCCGGAGTCTTCGCTGATCAACATCTCGCTTGCGCCTGTTGCACCAAGCGTTAGTGTTACCGAAGTGCTATTTGTGTATGTATCCCCGCCGTTGATGCTGATGGTCCCACCCGTCGGAGCAGTTGTATCGCTGACGATGCTCATCTGCGTTGCGGCGGTATTGCTGTTGCCTGCAAGGTCCTGCACAACTGCACCTGCGATGTCTACGGTAACCGTACCATCTGATACCGGCGTGATGACAGCCGTGTACGCAACGCCGCTGCCGAGCAGATTGCCTGCGCCGCCATTGCCTACTGTTATATCGCTGAGCTCAAAACCCGTGACGCTTTCACTAAACGTTATTGCTGCCGGAATCGGCACTGCGTTCGTCGGGTCTGTTTCTGATGTGGTTATCGCAACAGTCGGTACAGTCGTATCCAGCGTAAACTCTAGCGGTGCAGAAGGATCCAGCCAATCGCTGGAAGCATTTTGCTGACGGACAATAACCGACTTAGCGCCGTCCCCTGTCAGCGTAAAGCTGCTGCCGCTGCCGGTAGTCCAGTTTGAACCGCTGTTTGTTGAATACTGCCACGCATATTGAAGCCCCGTTACGTTGACCTGTCCGTTTGATGTAATTTTGTCTGAATTGCTGTCTCCTGTATCAACTGCGA
>QBUV01000063.1 GCA_013572355.1 Candidatus Methanogaster sp. | reverse complement strand
GCCATAAGGAGCTCATAGAGAATATGGTTGAGAAGATCGTAGTGAAAGATCTGTTCAAGATCTTCGGGGCACATCCCGAAAAGGCCTTGAAGCTCTACCGGGAGGGATTCTCCAAGGATGATATCATGGAGAAGACCAAGCAAACCATCGGTATAGCCGATGTCTCTTTTACGGTGAACGAGGGGGAGATCCTGGTGATCATGGGGCTCTCCGGAAGCGGGAAGTCGACCCTTGTCCGCTGCATAAACCGGCTGATCGAACCATCATACGGGAAGATCTATCTGGATGGTGTCGATATTACCACCCTGCCCGGGGAAGAACTCCGCAAGCTGCGGCAGGAGCGCTTCGGCATGGTATTTCAGAACTTTGCGCTCTTTCCCCGCAGAAGCGTGATCAGGAACGTGGAATACGGGCTCGAGATTCAGAAGGTGCCCCCCACCATTCGCAGGGAAAAGGCAATGCAGGTCCTGGAGCAGGTCGGCCTCAAGGGGTGGGAGGACTCCTATCCGCGGCAGCTCAGCGGAGGGATGCAACAGCGGGTGGGTCTGGCACGGGCGCTGGCGCTCGACCCGGATATCATGCTGATGGACGAGGCCTTCAGCGCCCTCGACCCTCTCATCAGGAGAGACATGCAGGATGAACTTCTGGATCTCCAGGAACGGGTACAGAAGACGATAATCTTCATCAGTCACGATCTCGATGAGGCCCTCAAACTGGGTGACAGGATCATTCTTATGAAGGACGGAAAGATCGTCCAGGAAGGCACCGCGGAAGATATCCTGACGAATCCGGCCGATGACTATGTGAAAAAGTTTGTTGAGGACGTGGATCTTTCGAAGGTTATTACCGCCGAGACCGTGATGAAAAATCCGATAGAGGTGGCCAGCTTTGCCCATGACGGGCCCAAGGCCGCCCTGTGGAAGATGAAGCAGGCGGGCATATCGAGCATTTTTGTTCAGCACAAGGGCAGGCTTCAGGGACTTGTCAGCGCCGATGACGCCGTCCAGGCCCTGAAAGGCGGAGCTAAAGACCTGACCGGTATCCTACAGGCGGATATTGTCACTGTGTTACCCGACACGCCCGCGTCGGAGTTGTTCCCCCTCCTGGCGGAGTCGAGCCCGGTGGCTGTCGTGAATAAAGAGGGAAAACTAAAGGGGGTCATCATCAAGGGATCCCTGCTTGCAGCGCTTTCTGAAGGAGTGAGCAACGATGGAACATCTGTATA
>QBUV01000064.1:895-1238 GCA_013572355.1 Candidatus Methanogaster sp. | reverse complement strand
CGGGCGATCTGTTGACGAGTGAGGTCCATCATGGGGTTGAGATACACAGACCGAAGATCATCGACATGTCTGACGCATTCCCCCTCCTGGTTGCAAAGGATCTCAGAAGCTGGGGCACAGGTCTCAAATTCTTTTCAGATGTCTTCGCATACAACCTCCTGAGCGCGACCAAGTTTGTGAACGAACTCGTAAAAAAGCAGGGCTACGAGTTCGATATGATCTGCTGTCACGACTGGCTCAGCTCGATATCCGGCTGTTCGGTGAAAAGGGAACTCGACCTGCCTTTCGTCTATCATATACACTCGACTGAATGGGGCAGGACGATGGGCGCAGGATCGATGGT
>QBUV01000064.1:0-885 GCA_013572355.1 Candidatus Methanogaster sp. | reverse complement strand
TGGTTGTCAGTGACCTTGAATACTGCGGCTACGAACACGCGGATCGCGTTATCACGGTCAGCTATCCGATGGCAGAAGACCTTGCGCGGCATGGATGGGACTCAAGGAAGATCGATGTCTGCTGGAACGGAATCGATCCCGAACAGTACAGTTTGGATAAGGTCTCACAAGAGGAGATCTCTGAGATACGTACCCGGCACGGCATAAAAGATGGCGAGGTCATGATTCTCTTCGTTGGGCGGCTGATAACTGTCAAAGGCATCGTGAACCTCGTCAAGGCGATGCAACCAATCTCAGAGGCACATCCTGAAGCGAAACTCGTCGTCCTCGGATCAGGCGACCTGGAAGGAACAGTCATGAACCTGATGAAAAGACTTGGAATCGGGAATAATGTGAGTGTGCGGTTTGAATTCGTTCCGGAATCGGAAAGGATCGCCTATTATGCCGCATGTGACATCGCGGTACTGCCTTCACTATACGAGCCATTCGGGATCGTCTCACTTGAGGCGATGGCGATGGGGAAGCCGATCGTTGTCGGTGCAAGTGGCGTGAGCGGGTTCCGCGATCAGGTGATCCCGTCCGGGAAAGATAAGACTGGTGTCCATGTGGATGGAAATAATGCATGCGACATCGCATGGGGTGTGGGCAGCCTTCTCGACGACATGGATGAGGCGGTTCTGATGGGTAAGAGGGCGAGAAAGCTTGTGGGGCGGCAGTTTACATGGGACAAGGTTGCGGACTCGACGATCGATGTGTACAAGGATGTTGTGGCGAGTCGTGGATGAGGGGGGCGAATAGAAATGGGCGATACCTTGGAGTATATTGAAGGAGAATGTGAAGGCTGGGCAGAAGAAGTATCGGATTTGTTAGCGAAAGGCTATTCTA
>QBUV01000220.1 GCA_013572355.1 Candidatus Methanogaster sp. | reverse complement strand
ATCTCATCATCTAATGCGCGAACCAGTGCCACGCAACTGGCGGCACTAGCACCGATGCCGCTTCCAGCGATCAAGTCGCCGTTCAATTCAATGCTCACACGTTGCTTATCAGTGTCGATACCCATCGATCTGAGAATGATTCCGATGGACTCTTCTTGTTGAGTGCTCTTGCTCGTTTTATACCCCGGAACTTCAGGGCGGTTGTCTTTGAGGGACCATCCATTCCCGCTCGTACGCTCCACCAACGCAATTGTCTGTTGTGGTATGGCAGATACAATTGCAGGTACACCAAGAGCTACGAACATATCACCAATCAGTATTGTTTTCCCAAATCCAGATCCTTTACCCACCAAGCCACCTTCTTTCTTCCTTCCTAAGCTTCGCCTTTCACAGGCGCCCGACTCAATGTAATTATCACTTATCGTCTATATAGATATTGCTTTGCCATGATAGATGCTATCCTGCCTCGGCTTTCAAGTGATTTCAAACCCCACCTCTTGCTTGCTCATGGCTTCGCGGAAGCGAAGCTCTAATCCACTATCGGTGATGATGGTATCGATATCAGAAACTGCGCCAATTCTTCCGTGTGCCACGACCCCAAACTTCGTGTGGTCGGCAACGATGACCGTTCGTTGACTGTGCCGAATGACTTCGGCAACCATCTCTGCCTCCTCGCGAGAAGGGAGTGTTAGCCCGTGGTCCAGCGAAAGTCCGTTGACTCCGAAGAAAGCGAGATCGAAATAGACATTCTGTAGCATCCGGTGGCCGAGAACCCCGACCATGGCGAACGAGACACCCCGGAGTAAGCCCCCGACGACGACGACCGCGACGTTCGGCAGAGAGGCCAGCGCGGTGGCATGGTTAAGCGAGTTGGTGAAGATCCTGATGTGGCGGTCTGACGGAAGGTTGCGGATGATTTCCATCGTTGTCGTTCCGTTGCCGATGAAGATCGCCATCCCTTCCTCGATGAGGCATGCTGCTTTCCGCCCGATGGCCTGTTTCTCCCGTGGATTCAAACTCGCCTTCTCGACATACGAGGGCTCTGTAGAGAGTCTTAGCAGCGCGATGGCTCCACCGTGAATCCGCGCAAGATGTCCTTGAATTGCCAGCAGATCCAGGTCCTTGCGGGCTGTCATCAAAGAGACGCCGTGGGTTTCTGCTATGTCGCTCGTCGTAATGACACCGCGGTCCCCTAATGACTTGAGGATTTGCTGTCTCCGCTGTTCGGGTAACATTTTATTTCGTTTCATACTCTTCTCTTGCACAATGTATAG
>QBUV01000065.1 GCA_013572355.1 Candidatus Methanogaster sp. | reverse complement strand
TACCGTTCCTTATTTACCATTACCACTACCACTACCACCATTCACTGAAACATTCGCCCTGCCGTCGGAGATCAGGACCATTATCGCAATCGTCTCATCGTTTTTTCGTTTTTCACCAAGAAGGAGGTTCAAACCACTGTTAAGACCTGCACCAAGCGGTGTTTTTCCGCCTGTTGGCAATTCACTGAGTCTGTCGTATGCAAGATCTACACTTGAGCAGAGTGGAAGCAGAACATCTGCAGTATCACCTTTAAATGCGACCATCCCGATCCTGTCCCGCTGCTGGTAGGAGTCCATAAGAAGCGACATGACTGCTCCTTTGGCACTTTCCATCCGGTTTGCGGCACCCATTGAGCCGGAGGCATCCACCACAAAGAGGGTTGCTGTTGAGATCTTTCCAATCCTTATCTTTTCCCTGATATCCTGATTACCGATGATCACCGCGTTCTTGCCAGACATGCCTGCACCGCGCTCTTTCTGGTATGGTGCAGCCGCACGGATCGTGGCATCTATTGCGATATCGGTGGGTTTTCCGGAAGGTATCGTGTGACGGGCATATCTCCCCCGGTTGAACCGTGCAAGCGTCGGATTTCTCCTTCCAGATGTTCTCTTGCGGGGTATCCGGTCACGTTTTTCCTTTGGTCGCACTCTGCTTACATCGATGGGGTCTCCGATCGCAAAGACTGACTCGGGCTGTTGTGGCTGATTGCCGTCATCCTCGTTTTCAGGCGGGTTTTGCGGTTCCTGCGATTCTTGCTCATTCTCCTTATCTTCCTGCTCGCGATGCTCATGCTTGTGCTGTTCTTCCTGCTCGGGCTGTTGTTCTTCTTGTTGCTCTTCCTTTTCCTGCTGTTTTTCATCCTGTTCTTTCTTTTCATCATCCATCATCTGATCGAGCTTATCGGTATCGAGCTGCGGCGGCTCAAACGGCTTTCTTCGCATCCTGTGCGGCAGTGCAAGTTCCATCGCTTCTTTGATGTCATCGAGTGTGACCTCGGTCCGGTTATCAAATGCCGCAATCGTCTTTGCGGTTCTCGTGATGACGATCTCTGCCCGATGCGTTCTCACGCCGAGTTCGATACACATCTTAGCGGTGGTCCTGAGAAGATCATCACTGATAGTAACCTCCGGGAGGAGCGACTTCGCTCTTATGATATTCTTGTTGAGTTCTGTCTGCTGACCCTCGAACTCTTTCTTGCACCCGTCCGCATCGATCTCAAAGCTTTCTGCAACCTTCACGATCTCGACCCGTGCATCCACATCAGATAAGCTTTCGACAGTAGACTGGAGTCCGAA
>QBUV01000066.1 GCA_013572355.1 Candidatus Methanogaster sp. | reverse complement strand
AAGTTAAAACAAAGATCATGATCCAACCATGAACCCGAAGACCACAATAAAAATAGCAACCATAGTCCTGCTGGTGCTTGTGTTTACCACAACGATTGCATTCGCAGACTACCCGATGTTCGGGCTTGACCCCGGGCGCACAGGAAACGCAAGCGGAGATGCGCCGCTCACAGATACGCTGCTATGGGCGACAAACCCGACCGGGGACGGTTTTATCTGCGCTGGCGCAAGCATCGTTGATGAACGAGTTTATGTCTCGAACTGGTTAGGTGGGATGGGTACTGGCGACCTTTATTTATTCTGCCTGAACGAGACCACCGGAGCGGTTATCTGGAAGAATCCGATTGGCGGTCTGGGGGGTGCATCCACGCCTGCCGCATCCGGGGATCGGGTGTTTGTCGGCTCACACACAGGCGATCTGTACTGCGTGAATGCAACAAATGGGACCACTGTGTGGAGCAGGACGATCGAGACGAGTCCTTCATCCTGGGGCGTCGCATCCTCGCCGCTCATCTACGACGATACGGTCTTTGTGAACAGTTTTTCGGATGCAACATTGTATATGTTTGACTTCGATGGAAACGAACTCTGGCACATCGACACTCCGGGCACTATCAGTCATTATGCATCTCCCGCGGCATCTGGCGGAAGGATATTCTTCGCGGGTGGCGATCCTGCGCTGTACTGTGCGGATGTCGGCAACCGGTCGATTCTATGGAGATTCAACACATCCGATGCGCTAAAAACGACGCCTGCGATAGAGGACGGTGTGATCTTCTTCGCAACGGAGAGCAGGATATACGCGGTTAACATGGCAGGAGACGAGGTCTGGAGTCGTGATCTGAAGAGTACGATTTCCTCACCTGCGGTTGCGTATGGAAAAGTGTATATCGGCTCATCTTTCTCCATGAAGAAGTTATACTGCCTCGATGCGGACAGCGGAAGCGAAATCTGGAATAAGTCTGTGAATGGCGCAATTCTGTCATCCCCTGCTATTGCTGATGACACCGTCTACTTTGGGGTCAATGCCGGAGACGGCACGGTCTATGCACTGAACGCGACCGATGGTACGGTACGATGGACGTACGACACAGACAATTTTGTCATGGCTTCACCATCGATCTCTAACGGGATCATGTTCATCGGATCGGACACCGGCTATCTCTACGCATTCGGCACCCCTGATAAGTTCTGTGAGGGTAACGTGGTGCTACTTTGTGGCGAGACACTGAACGTCACAGCAAGAAACAGCGGAACAAACTACACGATCAGCCATACCACCGCACTCGGTGCACTTGCAAAAGCCGCAGGATATGG
>QBUV01000067.1 GCA_013572355.1 Candidatus Methanogaster sp. | reverse complement strand
GATCTTCACCGATCCGGTACCATCAGGCGAATCAAATGAGGTGGCGGTTCTGGTCACCGCAGATGACGATCCGGTACAGGATGCATTCATATCCATCTCATCCACAACCGGCGATCTTGATCCTAATGCTGGAACGACGGATGCGGATGGTAGATTTGTCTCGACATTCACCGCGCCAGCAGTCCTTGCGGAAACGAGATACACCATATATGCCGAAGCAGCGGCGGAGGGGGAGCTGAGCGGGGAGGAATCGGCCTCTGATCTGATCACTGTTCCGCGGGAGCTGTCCCCGACCGCACACATCCGAATATACCCAAATCCGGCAGACGAGGGCGAGAGCGTGACGCTCGAGGGCTGGGGCGAGGATGAGGACGGCGAAGTGGTCGAGTTCAGATGGACGCTTCCGGACGGGACGCTCATTTCAGATCATGGTGATTCGTCGGAGCTAACGCTCGAATCCGGCGAGGTTGTGGCAGGAGTGTACCGTTTTACGGTCAGGGATGACCATGGGCTGTGGTCAAAGGTCGCCGAATTTGAGTTACCAGTGCCGCCACCTGATGAGGGCGAGGAGGAGATCACGCCCATGCAAACCAATTTCTCCCGCCTCTCAGAGTACATCTCAGCGCACATCTCAGATCCAGCCGTTCTGGCAGTGATGATAGTAGTACTGGCTGCGGGCACACTGCTGATGCTTCAGGGAAGGAACGGAAACAGAAAACCGCGATACGGTAGCATTCATGCGACTTCTGACCCCTCAGACGCGGCGGTATTCGTGGACATGAAATATAAGGGACGATCGCCGAAGACGGTAGATAACGTCCTGATAGGTCCCCACACCGTCATGTTTTTAAAACGCGACTATTTCGGCTATGAAAAAAATGCAGTCGTCGTCGCCGACCTGACGACCCCAGTCCATTGCGATCTTACCAAGATACCTGAAGTTAAACTGAAACTCTCAGCAGATCCAGCCGAGATCGTAGCAGACGGCAAATCGAGATCAACGATAGGGATAGTGATCGTGACAAAAGACGATAACGAGATACTAATCCCGGTTATAGAGGATACAATGGTCGTTCTGGAGACTGACATCGGAACGATAGAGAGTCCGGTCCAGATACCTCGGGGACGCGCTTCTGTCAAGTCCACTGTAACATCCCCCACGTCGAGCGGAACTGCAACTGTGAAGGCAGAGGCAGAGTATGGGAAAATCGTGAAACTTGAAGGCAGCACAACGGTTGAGTTCATGGATACAGAGAGTGACTGACTGCGCCTGCTCTCCTGAATCAATTTCTATAAATCGCAGACAATAGGCGCATCAATCCTTCATATACTCG